>JBKPDM010000337.1:0-16049 GCA_046727895.1 Pseudomonadota bacterium
GGTCGAGATCACCAAAGCCGAGGCGGGTATCGTTCGCGAGCGCATCGAGGCGGTCGGCACCACGCTCGCGCGCCAGGCCATCGACATCGTCCCGCTGACGTCGGGCCGGGTCGCCGAGATTGCCTGGTCGCCCGGGCAGCCGGTCGAGGCCGGTGCTGTTCTGGTGCGCTTGGACGACAAGATGGAGCAGGCTGCGGTCAGCGAGGCGCGTGCGGCGCTGCGCGAGGCCGAACTAGCGCTCGAGCGCGCCCGTAAGCTGCGATCCAACAACACGGTCGCGCAGGCGACCGTCGACCAGCTGGACGCGGCCTTCGTCGGTGCCCAGGCCCGGCTCGAGAGTGCCGAGAAGCTGCTAGCCGATCGCACAGTTCGGGCACCCTTCGCCGGCGTGGTTGGCATCCGTCGGGTCGACGTCGGCGCGCGGGTTGACGACAGCACCGTGCTGACGACGCTCGACGACCTGTCCGAGGTCGAGATCGAGTTCAGCGTGCCGGAGATCTTCTTCGGCCGGGTGCGCGCGGGCCAGCCGGTGAGCGCCACAAGCGCGGCGTTTCCGGGCCGGACGTTCACCGGCCGCATCGCCGTCATTGACACCCGGATCGGCGAGATCTCGCGCGCGTTTCGGGTGCGCGCCGTGATTCCCAATCCGGACCGCACCCTGCCAGCCGGAATGTTCATGCACGTCACGGCGGTCCTCGATCAGCGGCGGGCGGTGTTGATTCCGGAACAGGCCGTGCTCGCCGAGGGCGACAGTACTTATGTGTTCACCGTACGTGACGAGCGGGCCGAGCGCCTCAAGGTGCGGCTCGGCCAGCGCGAGGCGGGGAAGGTCGAGGTGCTGGACGGGCTCGGGGCGGGCGATGTCGTAATCCAGAGCGGTCTGCAGCGGCTCCGCGACGGGTTGCCGGTGAAGGTGCCGGGAGAGGGCGATCGTCCGGGTCCGTCCCGAGGAGGCTCGGCCGGATGAATGTTTCCGACTTCTGCATCAAGCGGCCGGTCTTCGCCGCCGTCCTCAGCCTGCTGATCGTGGTGCTCGGCGTTGCCTCGCTGCTCCGCTTGCCGATCCGCGAGCTGCCGGACGTCGACGCTGCCATAATCAGCGTCACCACGAACTACACCGGGGCCGCGCCCGAGATCGTCGACACCGACATCACGGAGGTGATCGAAGGCGCCGTCGCAGGTGTTGCCGGCATCAAGACCATCTCCTCATCGAGCCAGCGCGGGCGCGGCCGCACGGTGATCGAGTTCGACCCCGGCCGTAACATCGACGAGGCGGCGAACGACGTCCGCGACGCCGTGGCCCGGGTGCGCGGCGCGCTGCCAGGGGGGGCTGATGAGCCCCAGATCACCAAGAACGACAGCGACTCCGACCCGGTGATGCGGATCGCGGTCACCAGCGATCGGATGAGCCCGGCCGAGATTACGGACTTCGTCGAGCGCTTCATCGTCGACCGTCTGGCAACGCTCGACGGCGTCGCCCAGGTCGAGGTCTTCGGCGAGCGGCGCTACGCGATCCGCATCTGGCTCGACCGCCGGGCGATGGCGGCGCGCAATCTCACGGTCGACGACGTCGAGCAGGCGCTCAAGCGCAACAACGTCGAGCTGCCGGCCGGCGAGTTGGAATCCACTACGCGCCAGTTCACCGTCCGGACCGACAGCCGGCTGTCGCGGGTCGGACAGTTCGAAGGTATCGTCATCGAGCGGGTCGATGGGTATCCGATCCGGCTCGCCGACATTGCCCGCATCGAGCGGGGCGTCGAGGACGACGACACGATCGTCCGCTCGGACGGCCGCGAAGCGGTCGGCCTCGGCGTGATGCGGCAGTCGCAGGCCAACACGATCGCTATCTCGAACCGGGTGCGCGAGCAGCTCAAGCTGATCGGCCCGACCCTGCCCACAGGCATGGAGATCGAGATCGGCTCCGATGATGCGGTGTTCATCAACCAGTCGATTCACGAGGTGGTCCGGGCGCTCGGCATTGCAGTCGTGCTGGTGGTGCTGGTGATCTTCGCCTTCCTCGCCTCGGCACGGGCGACCCTGGTGCCCGCGGTCACTATCCCGGTGGCGGTGATCGGCGCCTTCATCGGCCTCTTCGCCCTCGGCTTCTCAATCAACGTGCTCACGCTCCTCGCCCTGATTCTCGCTATCGGCATCGTGGTCGACGACGCGATCGTCGTGCTCGAGAACATCCAGCGCCGGATCGAACTCGGCGAGAGTCCGCTGGTCGCAGGTGTGCTCGGCACCCGCCAGGTGACGTTCGCGGTGATCGCGACCTCGCTGACCCTGATCGCGGTGTTCGTGCCGATCTCGTTCCTCGAGGGTCAGGCCGGCCGGCTGTTCACCGAGTTCGGCTTCGTGCTCGCGGTCGCGGTGGCGATCTCGATGCTGGTGGCGCTGACCCTCTGCCCAGCGACCTGCACCAAGCTGCTCAGGGGCGCCGAAGCGCGGGGCGCCGGCGCACGGCTGGTCGGGCGCACGCTCGGCCTGGCGATCAGCGGCTATCGCGCCCTGCTTGCCCGCGCGCTCGACGCGCCGGTCCTGGTGCTGTTCGTGGCCGCGCTCGTCGCCACCGCCTCCTTCGGCCTTTACCGCGCCCTGCCGCAGGAGTTGACCCCGAGCGAGGATCGCGGCGTCTTCTTCGTTTCGGTCCACGCGCCGCAAGGGGCGACCGTCGCCTATACCGACAGCCAGGCGCGGCAGGTCGAGGCGATCCTGCAACCTCTGCGGATCAGCGGCGAAGCGGCGCGCATCTTCACGATCGTTGGCAGCGGTGGCCAGCCGCATCAGGGGTTCGTGGTCGCACGGCTGGTCGATTGGAGTGATCGCGAGCGCACTCAGCAGGCGATCGTGCGTTCGCTCGTGCCGGAGCTGGCCGCGCTTGCGGGCGCGCGCGCCTCTCCATCGAGCCCGGCCGGACTCGGGCTGCGCGGCAACCGCACCCCGCTCCAGGTGGTGATCGGCGGTCCGGACTACGACAGCATCAAGAAATGGAGCGCGGCAATCGTTCGACGTGCCGAGGCGAATCCGGGTCTCCTCAACGTCGAGACCAACTTCGAGGAGAATCAGCCGCAGTTCACCGTCGTGATCGATCGTGCCATGACGGACGACCTCGGGATCGGGGTCGAGACCATCGGCCAGACGCTGCAGACCATGCTCGCCTCGCGCGAGGTCACCTCCTACATCGACCGCGGGCGCGAGTATCCGGTGATTGTTCAGGCCCGGGCCGAGGACCGGCGCACGCCGACCGATCTCGCCAATATCTTCGTCCGCTCGACCACCAGCGGCCAGCTTGTCCCGCTCTCAGGCCTGGTCCAGCTCGAGGAGGGCGCCGCCGCCCCGACGCTGCGCCGCTACGACCGGCTGCCTTCGATCACGATCTCGGCCTCGCTCGCCGATGGCTACGACCTGGGTTCGGCGATCCGTTTCATGCGGCAGGTGGCGGCAGAGACCTTGCCGCCCGAGGCGGAGCTCGGTTTTTCCGGCCAGACGAAGCAGTTCCTCGAAACCTCAGGCGGGGTCGCCCTGACCTTCGCGCTCGCGCTGCTCATCGTGTTCCTGGTGCTCGCGGCGCAGTTCGAGAGCTTCATGCACCCCTTCATCATCATGCTCTCGGTGCCCTTGGGTGTTGCGGGCGCGCTGTTCTCGCTCTGGCTGACCGGCAACTCGCTCAATCTCTACAGCGAGATCGGCATCATCCTCCTGGTCGGCCTGATGGCCAAGAACGGCATTTTGATCGTCGAGTTCGCGAATCAGCTGCGCGACGAGGGCCGGTCGATCCGTGATGCGGTGCTCGAGGCGTCCGCCCTGCGTCTGCGTCCGATCGTGATGACCGTGCTCTCGACCATGTTGGGGGCCGTGCCGCTCGTCATTGCCACTGGAGCCGGCGCCGAGAGCCGGGCCGCGATCGGCATCGTGGTGATCGGCGGGCTCGGTGTCGCCTCACTGCTCACGCTGTTCGTGACCCCGGTCCTGTACAATCTGCTGGCGCGCTTTACCCGCCCAGCCAACGCGATCGCGGAGGAGCTCGAGCACGCGCTTGCGGCACGGCAGATCGCGCCCGGCGAGTAATCCGCGCCGAATGCGCCACTCCTCCGGACGCTACAGCGATGGCCCAGCCCGAGATGCCCCTGCCCGCTGAGGACAAGGGTGGCTCAGCGGCGCCCGAGCTGCTGACCACCCGCGAGGTCGCCCTCCTGCTGCGGATCAAGGAGCGCAAGGTCTACGATCTCGTGGCCGCGGGCGACATCCCGCACCTGCGGGTCACCGGAAAGCTCCTGTTTCCGCGCGCGCTGATCGACGCCTGGCTGGTCCGTCACAGCGAGCATCGCGCCGAGCCCCAGAGTCTGCGCGAGCGGCCGAATGTCGTCGTCGGCAGCCACGACCCGCTCCTGGACTGGGCGCTCCGGGAGTCCCGCTCCGGCCTCGCGACGTTCTTCGACGGCAGTCTGGACGGGCTCGAGCGGATGGCCCGCGGCGAGGCCGTCGCCGCCGGGCTCCACCTGCTCGAGCCAGCTGGCGGCCAGAACACGTGGAACAGCGAGCACGTCGAGCGAGCGTTCCAGGGCCAGTCGGTCGTGCTGATCGAGTGGGCGTGGCGGGAGCAGGGGCTGATCGTGCCGCCGGGCAATCCCGGGCATGTCCGAGGTCCCGCAGACCTCTGCGGCAAGCGCGTGATACCCCGGCAGCGGGAGGCCGGAAGCTTCCTCCTGCTGCAGCATCTGCTCACAACAGCCGGGCTGGACTTCAAGGCGATCGACCTGCTCGATCCGCCCGCGCGCACCGAGGCCGACGTGGCGCTCGCGGTCGCTGATGGTAAAGCCGAGGTTGGCCTCGGCCTCGCCGCCATGGCCTGGCAGCTGCGCCTCGATTTCCTGCCGGTCATCCGCGAGCGCTACGACCTCGCGCTCTGGCGGCGGGCGTATTTCGAGCCGCCCCTGCAACGCCTCGTCGCCTTCTGTCGCAGCGATCGCTTCGTTGCCCGCGCCCGTGATCTCGGCGGTTACGACGTCGCCGGCTTCGGCGCCGTGCACTACAACGGCCCTTGACCGCCACTGAAGCCGCGCATAGGTGCCGGGCGGAACGATTAAGCGAGGGGAGTTGGTGCCGTGAAGCTTAGCGCGCGCAATGTAATCAAAGGCAAGGTGGTCCAGGTCAAACGCGGCGCGGTCGCCGCCCAGGTCCGGGTCGACATCGGCGGCGGCAACGTCCTGACCTCCATGATCACGGTCGACGCCCTCGACGATCTCGGCCTCAAGGAAGGGGCTTCGGTCTCGGTGATCATCAAGTCGACCGAGGTGATCCTCGCAAGGTAGGAGGCCTGCGCTGAACCGGGCTCTTCGGGCCGAGGTCGGCGGCCCGAGCGCTCCGAGTGCGCGAAGCGCTCAGCTCGAACCCCGCTTGGCGTTCGGGAAGAACAGCTGCTGGCCGCTCAGCTGATAGTCGGCGATCGCTTTCTGACCGTCGGGGCCGAGGATCCAGTCGACGAACTTCTGCCCGGCTTCGACCTTGACGTTCGGGCAATGCTCCGGATTGACCCGGATCACGCCGTATTGGTTGAACAGCGCCTTGTCGCTCTCCACCAGCACCCGGAGGTCACCCTTGTTTTCGAAGCTGATCCAGGTACCGCGATCGGTCAGCGTGTAGGCGCCCATGCCGGCTGCGGCGTTGAGCGTCGCCCCCATGCCCGAGCCGGTCTCGCGATACCAGGCACCGCTCGCCGCGCTCGGATCGATGCCCGCCGCCTGCCAGAGGCTCTTCTCCTTCTGATGGGTCCCGGACTCGTCGCCGCGCGAGGCGAACGTGGCCTTCGCCGCGGCGATTCTGGCGAGCGCCGCCGGGGCGTCGCTCAACCCACCCACCTTCGCCGGGTCAGCTCTTGGGCCGACGATCACGAAATCGTTGTACATGACGTCGAAGCGCTCGACGCCATAGCCAGCCTGGACAAACTCCTCCTCGGCCGGCTTGGCGTGCACGAACACCACGTCGCCGTCGCAGTTCTGGGCGTTCTTGAGCGCCTGACCGGTGCCTACCGCAACCACCCGCGCCTCGATGCCCGTCTGCTCCTTGAACTTAGGTAGTATCACGTCGAAAAGCCCCGAATTCTGCGTCGAGGTCGTCGACTGGACGATGATGAAATTGTCGTCGGCCGCGCACACCGCTCCGGCAGCCGTGAGGGCGCCCCAGACCACCACCGCGGTGAGTGCGATGAGATTGCGCAGGATCATGTCGATGCCTCCCAGGGGCTGGTCGTTCACAGCACCAGCCGGCCGTCGAGGAAGGCTTGCGCCCTCGGCGAGGCCGGAGAGTCGAAGAAGCGGCCCGCAGGCGCCTGCTCCTCGACCTGCCCGCGGTAGAGGAACACCACCTCGTCGGCGAGCCGCCTGGCCTGGCCGAGGTCGTGCGTCACCAGAACGATCTTGACCCCGCGGGCATGCGCGCGCCGGATCAGCGCCTCGATCGCGAGGGTCGAAGCGGGATCGAGGTTGGCCGCGGGCTCGTCGAGGAACAGGACCTCCGGAGCAAGGCTGAGCGCACGCGCCATGGCGAGGCGCTGCTGCTCGCCGGCCGAAAGCAGTCGGGCGGGCGCTCGTGCGAGCGCCGCGAGGCCAGCGCTTGCGAGCATCTCCTTCGCCCGAACCTGGCGCTCGCGTCGCCCCACGCCGCGCGCCCGCAGCGCGTGGGCGATGTTGCCGAGCGCCGAGCGCCGCAGCAGCACCGGCCGCTGGAATACCATGGCCTGGCGCAGCCGGATGGCGCGGTCCGCGGGCCGGCCGTCCCAAAGGACCTCGCCCGCCTTCGGGCGAAGCAGACCATGGATGAGGCGAAGCAGCAGGCTCTTGCCGGCGCCGTTCGGCCCCAGGATGACGGTGCGCACCCCCGGCCGCAGAGTGAGATCGAGGCCGTCGATCAACCTGCGACCACCCGCCTCGAACTCCAGGCCGAGCACCTCGATGGGCAGGATCGGCAGGGTTCCGGACGCGGCCGCAAGGTCCTCGTAGAGCAGCACGCGCTCAAGCATAGGCAGCTCGCACCGCCGTCCCGCGCATCGCCATGACCGCACCGTTGACCACGACGGCGAGGCTGAGCAGCAGCACGCCCAGCGCGAGCGCGCGCGCGAGGTTGCCCTTCGAGGTCTCGAGCGCGATAGTGGTCGTCATCACCCGCGTGACGTGATTGATGTTGCCGCCGACGATGATCACCGCGCCGACCTCCGCGATTGCCCGGCCGAACCCGGCCAGCGCCACGGTGAGCAGGCTGTAGCGGGCGTCCCAGAGCAGCGTGCCGACCGCGTCCCGGCTGCCGAGGCCGAGCGAGCGGAGCTCCTCGTCGTATTCCTGATGCAGATCCTCGACCACCTGGCGGGTCAGCGCCGTGACGATGGGCGTCACCAGCACGGTCTGCGCAAGGATCATCGCGCCCGGCGTGTAGAGCAGGCCAAGGACGCCGAGCGGCCCGGCATTGGACAGGAGCAGATAGATGCCGAGCCCGACCACGACCGGCGGCAGGCCCATCAGGGAATTGACCACGACCAGAACGACGGCACGCCCCGGAAAGCGCAGCACGCCAAGCCCGGCGCCCAGCGGCAGGCCGATCGCGCACGCGATCAGGACTGCCGTGAGGCTCACCCGCAGCGACAGCCCGACGATCCCCCAGAGGTCGGGATCACCCGAGACGAGCAGCCCGAAGGCCAAGCCAAAGGCGGCGCCGAAGTCTTGCATGGCTCGAAGCGTCCAATGGACCCTGTGATGCGCATGGGGTCGTTCTCTACCATATCCCGCAGTTTCTCGAATTCAAAACATAGAAACACATCAAAATGCACGAAGCTGTCCGCCGTCCATCAGCGACAGGGCGGTTCCTACGCCGCGGCTGTGGGGTGGCCCACCTCGATGGAGCGGCCGGGTGCGACCTGTCCTTTTCAAATTCGGGGAGGCCTCCTATCCTCGCCTGCGAGCTTCAGGGGCCACAGTCCGGGCGGACGGGCTCGTCGGCACAGGACGCGATGGGGCGTCATCAACGAGAGGAGGCAAACATGAAACGTGCACTGCTTGCGGCGCTGCTGATGGCTGCATCGATCGGCGCGGCGAGTGCCGCGGACAAGACCCTGGTCGTCTCGATCCAGGCCGATCCGACCGGTTTCGACCCGGAGGCGGTCCTCAACAACACCTCCGGCTTCGTCATGGCCACCGTGTACGACAGTCTGGTGCGCTACAAGCCCGGGACCGTCGAAGTCGAGCCCGGCCTCGCCGAGAGCTGGGACGTCGCCGACGACGGCCTGACCTACACGTTCCATCTGCGTAAGGGCGTGAAGTTTCAGGACGGCACGCCGTTCAATGCCAAGACTTACGTCCAGGGCCTGGATCGCCTGTTCAAGAAGGACGATCCCAACTATATCTACAATACCGGCCCGGTCGAGACCATGGTCGACTTCACCTACGATGCGGTCGACAGCTATCGCATGGTCGACGACAATACGGTCGAGTTCAAGCTCAAGCACCCGTCGGCGCCGTTCCTCGCGAGTCTGGCGATGGTCTGGAACGGCGTCGTCAGCCCGGCGGCGGCCGCCAAGTTCGGCAAGGATTTCCGGAACAATCCGGTCGGCACGGGCCCGTTCATCTTCAAGGAGTGGGCGCACGGCGATCAGGTCGTTCTCGACGCCAACCCGGACTACTGGGGCGGCAAGCCCAAGGTCGACCGCTTGATCTTCAAGGTCCTGCCCGAGCCCCAGGCGGCATTCCTCGCACTCAAGAACGGCACCGTGCACATCATGGGCGACGTGGTCACCCAGGTGATCCCGGCGATCAAGAGCGACCCGAGCCTTCAGCTCTTGACCCAGCCCGGCCTCACCATCAACGGCATCGGCATGCCGACCGACACCAAGCCGTTCGATGACGTTCGCGTCCGCCAGGCGCTGAACTACGCGGTCGACAAAGCGGCGATCAACCAGAGCCTCTACAAGGGCCTCGCGGTCACTATGACCTCGCCGCTGCCGCCGGCGGAATGGGGCTTCGACAAGACACTCAAAGGCTATCCTTACGATCCCGAGAAGGCCAAGGCGCTGCTGAAGGAGGCCGGCTATCCCAATGGCTTCAAGGCGGAGCTGCTCGCCTACACCTCGGCGCGCGGCTACAACCCGGCCGGCCCCCAGCTCGCCGTGGCAGTGCAGGGTTATCTCAAGGAGGTCGGGGTCGAGGCGAGCGTCCAGCAGATCGAGTTCGGCGCCTACCTGGCCAAAGCCCGCTCCGGCAAGTACGATGGTATGTTCATGGTCGGCTGGTCTGGCGACAATGGCGACCCCGACAATTTCCTTCACGAGATCTTCAGCAGCGACAGCATCCCGGTCACCAACATGACGCGCTACCGCAACCCGAAGCTCGACAAGGTCCTGCTCCAGGCGAGGCGGGAGAGCGACCATGCCAAGCGCGTCGAGCTGTACCAGCAGGCGCAGGCGATGATCGACGAGGGCGCGCCCTGGATCATGGTCAACTCGACCCTCCAGGTCCGCGCCGCACGCAAGGAGGTGAAGGGCTTCCAGCTCAACCCGACCCAGATGTTCTTCGACATGGAGAAGGTCTCCCTCGAGCCCTGAGCGGATCCGGCGCTGGCGGGGGCGGCTTGGCATAGCGCCGCGGCCGCTCCTGTCAGCGTCATCTTTCTTGACGCTGGCGGCCGGGTTGACCGGTCGCGCCTGACGAGCGGGGTCGGAGCGGCTTGGCCGAGTACCTGCTTCACCGGCTGATCCAGCTGGCCTTCGTGCTGGTCGGCGTGAGCGTCGTGGTGTTCTTCGCCATGCGGGTGCTGCCGGGCGACGTCGCGCAGCTCCTGCTCGGCGAGCACGCGACCGCCGAGCAGCTCGCGCGCCTGCGCCACCAGCTCGGGATCGACCAGCCTATCTACGTGCAGTATGTGCGCTTCGCGCTCGACGCACTGCACGGCGACTTCGGTACCTCGACGCGCACCAACGATGACGCCCTCCACGCCGTGCTGATTGCATTCCCGGTAACGCTCCAGCTCTCGATCGCGGCGCTGGTTGTCGCGGTCGCGGTCGGCGTGCCCTGCGGCGTGCTCGCCGCGACCCGACCCTACTCCTGGCTCGACAATCTAATCATGGCCGCGTCGCTGTTCGGTGTCTCGATGCCGATCTTCTGGCTCGGCCTGATGCTGATCCTGGTCTTCGCGGCGTATCTGAACTGGCTGCCGCTCGGCGGCGTCCTGCCGATCGGCGCGGAGCTGCCGCGGGTGACCGGCATGCCCGTGATCGACAGTCTGCTCGCCGGCCGGCTCGACCTGTTCGGGCTGGCGCTCGAGCATCTGATCCTGCCCGCCTGCACGCTTGCCACCATCCCGCTCGCACTGATCACCCGGATCACTCGCTCGGAGATGCTGGCAGCACTCGGTCAGGACTACGTGCGCACGGCGCGCGCCAAGGGCGTCGCCGAGTGGAAGGTCGTGTTCAAGCATACGCTGCGCAACGCTCTGATCCCGGTCGTGACGGTGATCGGCCTGCAGCTTGGCCTGCTGCTCTCGGGCGCGGTGCTCACCGAGACCATCTTCGCCCTGCCCGGGCTCGGACGGCTCGTGGTCAACGCCGTGCTCAGCCGCGACTATCCGGTCGTGCAGGCGGCGGCGATCCTGACCTCGCTCCTCTTCGTGCTGGTGAACCTCATGGTCGACGTCAGCTACGCCTACCTCGACCCGCGGATCCGCTTCCGATGATCTCGGCCGAGGGTGCCAGCACGCTCATCGCCTCCCCGCGGCGCCGCGGCGCGTTTCGCCTGCTGCGCAGGCCGACCGCGCGGATCGGCGCGCTGATCGTCCTCGCCTTCCTTCTGTTGACGGTCGCCGCGCCGGTGATCGTGCCCTATGGCCCTCTGGATCAGGACTTCCTGCAGCCGCTGGCGCCGCCCTCGACCGCGCATCTCCTCGGCACCGATCAGTACGGCCGCGACCTCCTGAGCCGGGTGATCTACGGCTCGCGCACCGCGCTGATGTCGATCCTGGTCGCCGATGGCATCGCGCTGGTGCTCGGCAGCGCGCTCGGGCTGGTCGCGGGCTTCTATGCGGGCAAGATCGACAGTCTGATCATGCGTCTGATGGACGTCCTGCTCGCCTTTCCCTATCTGCTGCTCGCGCTGATCATCGTCGCTGCGCTAGGTCCAAGCCTGCTCAACTCGATGATCGCGATCGGCATCGTCTACACGCCGCAGTACGCGCGCCTGATCCGCGGCCAGGTGCTCGCAGTCAAGGCCCAGGACTTCGTGCAGGCCGCCGAAGCGCTGGGGGCGGGGCGCATGCGGCTGATGCTGCGCCACATCCTACCGAACAGCTTCACGCCGATCCTGGTCATGGCGACGTTGCAGGCCGGCACCGTGGTCGTGGAGACCGCGGGCCTGTCGTTCCTCGGCCTTGGCGCCCAGCCGCCGTCCCCCGACTGGGGCGCCACGCTCGCCGACGGCCAGGGCTATTTCCTGACCGCCTGGTGGATCGCGACCTTTCCCGGCCTCGCCATTTTGATCGTGGTGCTGGGCTTCAATCTACTGGGCGATGCGCTGCGCGACCATTTCGACCCGCGCCGGCGCTAGGAGGCCTCCGCGGCACCGAGCAGCTGCCAGTAGCGGAGCCAGGCGCGTACGCCGTCATCGAGGCGCTGCAGGCGGAAGAACTCGTTCGGCGCGTGGTAGTCCTCATCAGCCGTGGCGAACGAGAAGAACACGGTCTCCTGGCCGAGTAAGGCGCGAAACCGGTCGCAGATCGGTAAGCTCGCGCCCATCCGCACCCTAAGGGCTTCGCGGCCATAGATCTCGGCCAGCACCCGCTCGGCCAGCCGCAACCCCGCATGATCCAACGGGATGGCGTAGGCGCGGGCACCTTTGTCATTCGTCCGGACCTCGAGGCGCACGCCTGCGGGACAGTTGCGGCGCAGATGGTCGGCGATGGCGGCCGCGATCGCTCCCGGCTCCTGGTCGGGCACCAGCCGGCAGCTGATCTTGGCGTGCGCCGCAGAGGGGATCACCGTCTTGCCGCCGGCGCCCTGGTAGCCACCCCAGAGGCCGTTCAGCTCCAGCGTCGGGCGCAGCCACTGGCGCTCGAGCAGGCCATAGCCGGCTTCGCCGCCGCCGGGCATGGCGCCGATCGAGCGCAGATAACCCTCTTCGTCGAACGGCAGCTTACGGATTTCCGCGCGCGTCGCCGCGTCGATCTCGCGCACGTCGTCATAGAAGCCGGCCACGGTCACGCGACCCTGGTCGTCGTGCAGGCTCGCGACCAGCCGCGCGATTGCCTCGAGCGGGTTCGCGACCGAGCCACCATGGCGGCCGGAATGGAGGTCCTTGGCCGCGCCGAACAGGCTCAACTCGAGTGCGACCAGGCCACGGCCGGCGACCGTCACGGACGGCAGGTCGGCCCGCCACATCGCGCCGTCGGCCGAGAGCACCCAGTCGGCGGCGAGCTCCGCCGCGTGATCCCGAAGAAACGCGCCGAGGCTCGGGCTGCCGCATTCCTCCTCGCCCTCGATCAGCAGGCGGAGGTTCACCGGCAGGCGCCCGGTCGTGCGCAGGCAGGCCTCGGCGACCGCGATCGGGATTAAGACCGGCCCCTTGTCGTCCGAGACGCCGCGGCCATAGATCCGGCCGTCCCGGATCACGGGCTCGAACGGCGGGCTGGTCCATGCCTCGAGCGGATCGGGCGGCTGGACGTCGTAGTGCCCGTAGACCAGCAAGGTTGGCGCGCCGGGCGCTCCGTGCCACTCCGCGGTGACCACGGGGTGACCTTCGGTCTCATGGATGCGCACCACCTGGAGCCCGGCCGCGCGTAGCCGCTCCGCGACCCAGTCTGCCGCCCGGCCCACCTCGTCGCGATAGGCAGGGTCGGTACTGACGCTCGGGATGCGCGCGAAGGCGATCAGATCTTCCAGCACCCGCGTGCGATTGGCCCTCAAGTATTCGAGCGGCGCGGCGGCTGTCATTTGCCACCGTCCACGCTCAGCACCTGACCGGTGATCCAGCCGGCATACTCCGAGGCCAGGAACAGCACGGCATGGGCGATGTCCTCGACCCGTCCGAGCCTCCTGAGCGCGATCGCCTCGAGCAGCCGGCGCTGGCCCTCTTCGCCATAGGCCTGCCATTGGCGCTCGCTGGACGGGTTCGAGCGGATGAAGCCAGGCGCTATGCTGTTGACCGTGATCCCGAATGGCCCGAGCTCGTGCGCGAGCTGGCGGGTGAGCCCGATCTGACCCGCCTTAGCCGCGGCGTAGGCCTGGATGCCGGTCAGGCTGATGCCGAGGCCGGCGCCGCTCGAGATGTTGACGATCCGCCCGCCGCCTGCCCGCTTCATGCCCGGCGCTATCGCCTGGGCGCACCAGAAGGTGGCGGAAAGATTGACGTCGACGATTGCCTGCCAGTCGGGCGGCGTGATCTCCTCGAGCGGCCGGCCGACCTGGCCCTGCACGCCGCCCGCGTCGTTGATCAGGACGTCGACGCGGCTGCTTGCCGCGACGGCCTCCTCGACCAAGCCCTGGACCGCATCGCGATCGGTGACGTCGACCCGGCGCACCTGGGTCTCGGCGCCACAGAGCCGTGCCGTCTCCACGAGCCCCTCGCCGTTGATGTCGCAGGCCCAGAGCGTCGCGCCGCGCTCGGCGAAAGCCTGCGCGATCGCCCGGCCGATGCCATGGCCGGCCCCGGTCACGAGAACCGTCTTGCCCTCGAAGGAGATCTTCACGATCGCGCTGCCTCGATCGAGGCGCGCCGAGGGAGCTCCGTCGCAAGCTCGTCGAGCACGTCCCAGCCCTGAACGCGCTTTCGGCTTTCGAGCGCGCGGATCAGCTCGATCAGGCGTGCGGTCAGCGGCGCCTCGAGGCCGCGCTCGCGGCCGAGCCGCACGATCGGACCGAGCTGGGCATCGGCCTCGGTCGGCCGCCTGCGTACCGCGATGTCGCGCCAGATTCCGCTGTGGGTCTTCGCCGAGCGCCGGTTGAAGGCGACCAAGACGTCGAGCGAGCGTGACGCCGCGGCGTCGCCCGCCGCCGCGCTGAAGGCCGCCGGATCGAAGCCGTCGAACGGCTCGAGGGCAATGCCGTTGGCATGGGCGATCGCCACGACCTCGCGGGCGAGCGCGACCAGCATCGGGCGATGTCGCCTCGAATCGAGGACGTCGGCAATCGGCGCGTCGGTCAACGCGGTCGCGAACAGGAGCGCGCCGTAGGCGAGCTTGCTCCAGAGGAAGCCGAAGATGTTGGCGCTCAGGATCGCGCGCTCGTCGAAGTCGAGCAGGAGCCGTTGCAACCTTTCGGCGCGTTCGGTGATGCGGCCGTCGATCTCGCCCACCACGACCGAGCCGCGCCCGCCGTAGTGAATGACGCCGGGCTCGATGTAGTCCGCGCCGAAATTGACGAAGCAGCCGACGGTCCGTGCCTCTCCGATCCGATCCGCGATCACGAGTTCGTTGAGCCCGTTCTGCACCGAGACCACGCAGCCACCCGCAGCGAGATGTGGGGCGAGCGCCGCCACCGCTGCGGCGGTGTCCTGCGCCTTGACCGCGAGCAGCACGGTCTCGAACGGACCCTCAACCCGATCGGGGGTGAGCGCCCGGGCCGGTACCCTGAACTCGACGATCGGCCCGGTGATCCGGCAGCCGCTGCGGGCCAGAGCCGCGACGTGGTCCGCGGCCCGGTCAACGAACAGTACGTCGTGGCCGGCGCGGATCAGATGGGCACCGATCGTGCCGCCGATCGCACCGGCGCCCCAGACCACGATCGGGCTGGCACTCATGTCCAGCCGTCTTCCAGGAGCTCGCGGGTCTCGGCGACCGCGACCTGCCAGAGCGCCAGCACGTCCTCATCCGCCCGCTCGTACAGACCGCCGAAATTGCCGTCGCCGAGATAGCGCCGGACCGCAGCGGGATCCATCAGCCGCATGCGCTCAATGTCGATCATCGCTTTCCTCTCGGCAGGCATGGCGACGCCCGCGAGCCGGGTCCAGGGGAAATTCTCCATCCAGGAGGCGTGCGAGGCGACCGGGTCGATCTCCTGCACTTTGGCCCAGGTCTTGGGCGCGTTCCACCAGTTGTGGAAGCGCACCTGAACGTCGGGATGGGCCGCCATCCACTCGATCGCCTGCGACTGCGCCGGCGAGTTTCCGCCGTGCCCGTTGACGATCAGGATGCGCTTGAAGCCGGCGCCGGCGAGCCCGTCCAGGATCTCGGCCACGATCCTGAGATAACTCTCGACCCGCAGGCTGATCGTGCCCGGATAAGCGCGGAAATAGGGGGTGATGCCGTAGTTGACCGGGGGAAAGACCGGCACACCCAGCGGCTCCGCGGCCTCGGTCGCGACGCGCTCGGAGAGGATGCAGTCGACCATGAGGCTGAGCCGCGCGTGCTGCTCGGTGCTGCCGAGCGGCAGCACGGCACGGTCGTCTCTGGTCAGATACTCCTCGACCTGCATCCAGTTCATGTCACGAATTTGCAAGGGCTCCTCCCTCGATCGACCGCATTGCGCGGGGTCTGTGGTGGCCGTTCCGAAGCGAAACGCGCGCGGAATGGCAAGATCTGAGCACCGAGGTATAACACTGGTGCCGCCGGGCGCCGATATCAAAGGCCAGCTGAGTCCCGTCGCCCGGTCATGGCGACCGTACCGACCCTCCGGCCCCGTTAGAGCGGATGGACCAACGACGCCTTCTGGAAGTGCGCGATCTTGCGGTCCACTTCGGGACCGAGGACGGTGTCGTGCGGGCCGTGGATGGCATTTCCTTCGACCTCGACCGGGGCGAGGTTCTGGCCGTGGTCGGCGAGTCGGGCTCGGGCAAGTCGGTCACCAGCCTTGCTATCATGCGGCTGATCGCCGGTCCGGCCGGGCGCATCGTGAGCGGCAGCATGATGCTGCGGACCAAGGACGGCCGCATCCGTGACCTTGCCCGCTTGCCGGAGGCCGAGATGCGGCAGATCCGCGGCAATGACGTCGCGATGATCTTCCAGGAGCCGATGACCTCACTCAACCCGGTCTTCACGGTCGGCAACCAGGTGATTGAGGCGATCACGCTGCACCAGGGCAGGTC
>JBKPDM010000338.1:0-4922 GCA_046727895.1 Pseudomonadota bacterium
TGGTCATCGACAGCAAGCAGCGCTCGGTCGTGCTCGGCCGGACCACGGAGCTGGTCCTGCACGACGAGACCGGGCGCGAGAAGGCGCGCCACCGGCTGCCCTACGGCGCTCGTCTGCTGATCGGGCCCGATGGTTCGGTCGAGAAGGGGCAGCGCCTGGTCGAGTGGGATCCGCACACGCTGCCGATCATCACCGAGGCCTCCGGGCGGGCGGTATTCATGGACATGGTCGAGGGCGTGACCTTCCGCGAGGTGGTCGACGAGGCGACCGGCCGGGCGAGCAAGGAGCTGACCGACTGGCGCCAGCAGACCCGCGGCACGAACCTGCGGCCGTCGGTGCTGATCCAGGACGACGAGGCGCAGCCGCTCAAGCTGCCGAGCGGCGCCGAGGCCCGCTACTATCTGCCGGTCGGCGCGATCCTGAACATCGAGAGCGGGGTCGAGGTCCATGCCGGTGACGTGCTCGCCCGCCTGCCCAAGGAGGCGAGCAAGACCCGCGACATCACCGGCGGTCTGCCGCGCGTCGCCGAGCTGTTCGAGGCCAGGCGCC
Source organism: Pseudomonadota bacterium (assembly GCA_046727895.1). Lineage (GTDB taxonomy): Bacteria > Pseudomonadota > Alphaproteobacteria > Geminicoccales > Geminicoccaceae > DATAOG01. Next base: position 550 of record JBKPDM010000338.1, read on the forward strand.
CCAAGGATCCGGCGATCATCGCCGAGATTGCCGGCCGTGTGGAGTACGGCAAGGACTACAAGACCAAACGCCGCCTGCGCATCGTGCCGGTCGAGGAGGACCGCGAGCCGATCGAATACCTGATCCCCAAGGGCCGCCACGTGGTCGTTCAGGAGGGCGACATGGTCGAGGAGGGCGACCTCATTGTCGACGGCAATCCGGTGCCGCACGACATCCTGCGGGTCAAGGGCGTCGAGGCGCTGGCCAGCTTCCTGGTCAACGAGATCCAGGAGGTCTATCGGCTCCAGGGCGTCAAGATCAACGACAAGCACGTCGAGGTGATCGTCCGCCAGATGTTGCAGAAGGTCGAAGTCGTCGATCCGGGCGAGACCACCTTCCTGGTCGGCGAGCAGGTCGACAAGCTGGAGTTAGACGCGGTCAACGAGCGGGTGACGGCCGACGACCGCGCGCCAGCGGTGGCGATGCCGGTCTTTCAGGGCATCACCAAGGCATCCCTGCAGACCCAGTCGTTCATCTCGGCGGCCTCCTTCCAGGAGACCACGCGGGTGCTGACCGACGCCGCGTTTGCCGGCAAGGTCGATCATCTCGCGGGACTGAAGGAGAACGTGATCGTCGGCCGCCTGATCCCGGCCGGCAGCGGCGGCGTGATGAACCGGCTGAAGCGGCTCGCCGCGAGCAGCGAGCGGTTCGCGGCGCCGAAGGAGCTGCCGCCGGAAGAGACCGTGATGACGCTGCCGGAGATGAGCGAGCTGCCGCCAGCGGAGTAGCCGGGCGCGGCGCCGCTCGCGGCCGGGCCGGACGCCGGCACGGGCGCTCAGCCCCGGCGTGCGCGCTCGGGGGGCGGCCGGATTCTGGGCTTGACGGTGGTCCGGCAGGTCTCTACAAGCGGCCGCACCGTTCAGCTGGGTTGCTGGTGGTGAACTGACAGTTCAAACGCAGCATCCACCGCTAAGGCGAAACTCAGCGCGATCCAACTCGGGGACCATCCGTCCGCGGCGACGAGGAGATGGTTCTCGCGGTTTGTTGTGGCCTCGATGGAGAACAGAGCGAGTCATGCCGACCATCAACCAGCTCGTCCGCAAGCCGCGTAAGGCGGAGCGGGCGCGCAACAAGGTGCCGGCGCTCGGGGCCTGCCCGCAGCGGCGCGGCGTCTGCACGCGGGTCTACACGACCACGCCGAAGAAGCCGAACTCGGCGCTGCGCAAGGTCGCACGCGTGCGCTTGACCAACGGCTTCGAGGTGACCAGCTACATCCCGGGCGAAGGGCACAACCTGCAGGAGCATTCGGTCGTCCTGATCCGGGGCGGCCGGGTCAAGGATCTGCCCGGCGTACGCTACCACATCATCCGCGGCACGCTCGATACCCAGGGCGTGTCGGGGCGCCGTCAGCGCCGTTCCAAGTACGGCGCCAAGCGGCCCAAGTAAGGAGCGCTCGCCATGGCCCGTCGGCGCGCTGCCGAGAAGCGCGACGTCCTGCCGGACCCCAAGTTCGGCGACCCGGTGCTGTCCAAGTTCATGAACGCGATCATGAACGACGGCAAGAAGTCGGTCGCGGAGCGGATCGTCTACGGCGCTCTCGACAAGATGCAGAGCCGCACGGCGCGCGATCCGCTCGAGCTGTTCCACAATGCGCTCGAGAACGTGAAGCCGACCCTCGAAGTGCGCTCGCGCCGGGTTGGCGGCGCGACCTATCAGGTGCCGGTCGAGGTGCGCCCGTCGCGGCGCCAGACCCTGGCGATCCGCTGGATCATCGACATCGCGCGCAAGCGCTCCGAGAAGAGCATGGTCGACCGCCTGGCGAACGAGCTGCTGGATGCTGCCAACAGCCGCGGCGCCGCGTTCAAGAAGCGCGAGGATACCCTGCGGATGGCCGAGGCGAACCGCGCCTTCTCCCACTATCGCTGGTGAGTCGCGGCGAGCAGCAGAGCATCAGCCATGCCCCGAGCCACACCGCTTGAACGCTACCGCAACATCGGCATCATGGCGCACATCGATGCCGGCAAGACCACCACGACCGAGCGCGTCCTCTATTACACTGGAAAATCGTACAAAATCGGCGAGGTGCACGAGGGCACCGCGACCATGGACTGGATGGAGCAGGAGCAGGAGCGCGGCATCACGATCACCTCGGCCGCGACCACCTGCGCCTGGAACGAGCACCGGATCAACATCATCGATACGCCCGGTCACGTCGACTTCACGATCGAGGTCGAGCGCAGCCTGCGGGTTCTGGATGGGGCGATCGCGGTGTTCGATTCGGTCGCCGGCGTCGAGCCCCAGTCCGAGACCGTCTGGCGGCAGGCGGACAAATATCGGGTGCCGCGGATCTGCTTCGTCAACAAGATGGATCGGGTCGGCGCCGACTTCTTCCGCTGCGTCGACATGATCCGCGAGCGGCTGGGCGCGACGCCGCTGATCCTGACCCTGCCGGTCGGCCTCGAAGCCGACTATGTCGGCAATGTCGATCTGATCAACCAGCGAGCGATCATCTGGAAGGATGATACGCTCGGCGCCGAGTTCGAGTTCCGCGAGATCCCGACGGAACTGCGCGCGGCGGCCGAGAAGCAACGGCACGTCCTGATCGAGGCCGCGGTCGAGTTCGACGACGAGGCGCTCGAGCACTACCTCGCGGGCGAGGAGCCGGATGCGGCGACGCTCAAGCGCTGCATCCGCAAGGGCGCGCTCGCGCACAAGCTGGTGCCGGTGCTGTGCGGCTCGGCCTTCAAGAACAAGGGCGTGCAGCCGCTGCTCGACGCGGTGGTCGACTACCTGCCTTCGCCGCTCGACGTTCCGCCGATCCAGGGCGTCAAACCCAATTCGGACGAGGTCGTGGAGCGCCGCTCCGACGACAGCGAACCATTTGCGGCGCTCGCCTTCAAGATCATGTCCGATCCGTTCGTCGGCACGCTCTCCTTCATCCGGGTGTACTCCGGCGTGGTCGAGAGCGGCTCCTACATGATGAACACGGTCAAGGGGCAGCGCGAGCGCATCGGCCGGATTCTGCAGATGCACGCCAACACGCGCGAGGAGGTCAAGGACGCCCGCGCCGGCGACATCGTGGCCCTGGTCGGGCTCAAGAACACTACGACCGGCGATACGCTTTCCGATATCAATCGCCAGGTGATTCTCGAGCGGATGGAGTTTCCCGAGCCGGTCATCGAGGTTGCCGTCGAGCCCAGGACCAAGGCGGATCAGGAGAAGCTGTCGACCGCGCTCGGCAAGCTTGCCGCCGAAGATCCGTCGTTTCGGGTCGGCGTCGATGCCGAGTCGGCGCAGACCGTGATCAAGGGCATGGGCGAGCTGCACCTCGAGATCATCGTCGATCGCCTGAAGCGCGAGTTCAAGGTCGATGCCAACGTCGGCGCGCCGCAGGTCGCCTATCGGGAGACCATCTCGCGTCAGAGCGAGATCGACTACACGCATCGCAAGCAGACCGGCGGCGCCGGTCAGTTCGCCCGCGTCAAGCTGGTGATCGCGCCGGGCGAGCGGGGTTCGGGCTTCGTGTTCCAGAACAAGGTGGTAGGCGGCGCGGTGCCGCGCGAATACGTCCCGGGCGTCGAAAAGGGCCTGCGCTCGGCGACCGAAAGCGGCGTGCTGGCCGGCTTTCCGATGGTCGACCTTGCCGTGACCCTGATCGACGGCGCCTATCACGAAGTCGACAGCTCGGTCATGGCGTTCGAGATTGCGGCGCGGGCGGCGTTCCGCGAAGGGGCGGCCAAGGCGGGGCCGCTGCTGCTCGAGCCGGTCATGGCGGTCGAGGTGGTGACGCCCGAGGACTACATGGGCGACATCATCGGCGATCTGAACAGCCGTCGCGGTCACATCACCGGCATGGAGCCCCGGGCCAATGCCCAGGTGATCAACGCGGTCGTGCCGCTCGCGACGATGTTCGGCTACGTCAACACGCTTCGATCGCTCTCTCAGGGTCGGGCGCAGTTCACCATGACGTTCGATCATTACGAGCCGGTGCCGCAGGTCGTGGCCCACGAAATCCAGGCCAAGTACGCTTGAGCGTGCTGTGCGGCCGGGAACGAAACGGAGATCAGTGAGCGATGGCGAAGGCGAAGTTTGAGCGGACGAAGCCGCACGCGAACGTGGGGACGATCGGCCATGTCGACCACGGCAAGACGACGCTGACGGCGGCGATCACGAAGATTCTGGCGGAGACCGGTGGGGCGACCTACGTGAGCTACGACCAGATCGACAAGGCGCCGGAGGAGAAGGCGCGGGGCATCACGATCAACACGGCGCACGTCGAGTACCAGACGGAGAAGCGCCACTACGCGCACGTCGACTGCCCGGGGCACGCCGACTACGTCAAGAACATGATCACGGGCGCGGCGCAGATGGACGGGGCGATCCTGGTGGTCTCG
>JBKPDM010000339.1:0-5687 GCA_046727895.1 Pseudomonadota bacterium
GATCTCGAAGCACCAACTCACGGCGCTCGAGAAGCTCGACGCTGCGCTCACGTGTTACGCCATCAACGGCGAGGACGCCGGCGATGCAACCAGGATCCAGACTCCGGAACGGCAGAGAATCCGCAAGCTTGCTAAGGCGACGCTCGAAACCTTCCCCACGTCCGCAGCCACCGCTTGAAGCGTCCGGGTCACGAGGCCGAACGGCACGAACGGCTCGCTCAGCCCGCCATCAAACCACAGCGCGATTATTCTTCTACGAGCGAGACCTGCGAGCGAGGTTTCCGGTCCTCGTCGCGGTCCCGGCTCGGCGCCATCGGCGGGCACGCCTGCTCCGCCCAGGGGTGCCCGGACTTGGCTCGCGGACGACTGGTCCGGGCGCCGTTATCGGAGGTTGGACGCAGAGCGCTGGCCCGGTATAAGGCAGCGGTGACTAAATCTGGGGGCTGTCCAAGCATGGCGCGATTCAATGGAACAGTTGAGCAGCTCGCGGATATCGTGCGTGATTGCGGTCACGAAGTGACCTGCGTTTGATAAGGGCGGCCACAAGCAGCTCCGCACCACCGCTGGCGGGGTCATCGATTTCTACGACGGCGCGCCGAAGCGCACCGTAGTCTTCCGGGGGTCGGCTGACGCGCGGGCCAGTCTTGGAGGGGTATAACGCCCCGGCGCGGATGAAGGGCGCGCCTCAGCCGGCGTTCGGTCCCGGGCCGGCACCGAAGGACGCCGATCCGACGACGGACAGGGTGTTCGTGGTTCACGGTCACGATGCCACCGCGCGCGAGCAGTTGGAGTGGTGTTGCACAAGCTAGGTCTGGAACCCTTCGTGCTGGCCAACACCGACGGCGGGGGGCTGACCATCATTGAGGCCCTCGAAGCAGAGATCACTGGCACTGCCTTCGGCATCGTGCTCCTGACCCCGGACGACGTGGGCTACGCTCGCTCCGAAGGCGCAGACAAGGCTGAGCCGCGCGCCCGACAGAACGTGGTGATGGAGATGGGCATGCTGCTCGCGGCGCTCGGTCGGAGCCGGGTCGCGATCCTCAAGAAGGGCCATCTCGAAGTTCCGTCCGATGCGAATGGCATCCTGTACATACCGTTCAACGACCATGTCCGCGAAACGGTGCCGAAGCTTGTTGGTCGACTGACCAACGCGGGCTTCCAGCTCGACCAGCTCGCGATTACGAAGGCATCCTCTTAGCGGCACCGCGGGTATTTGCTCCGAGCTCAGCCGGCCGGCGGGCTACAAAACCGTAGGCAAACAGCCGAGCCGGACCGGAGGTTCAAGCCATGACTGGCGAGCCCGTACTGTACGACCCGGAGACCGACACGCTCCTGGTCGAGCTGCGGCCGTGGCCGGCCGTATCGCCCGCAGAGGTCAGTGAGCAGATCGGCGGCGAGGATGTCGAGGAAGGGCTGGTCGTGCACTACGGCCCGGACGGCCTGCCGCACGCGTTCGAGGTCGAGCACGCCTCGGAGCGGCCGGACCTGGTCGCGCGCGCCCTCGCCGCCCTCCGCGAGGCCAAAGGCTTCGCCGCGTAAGGATTGGAAAATGGATCCCGTGCCGTCGACAGCGTACGCAGCTGGAAGCAGGCAGCGCGCGCCGCAAGGCCCGGCCCGGGCGCGGCTGCGCATCATCAATTCGTGCCCGAGACGGCGCTTCAGGCTCTCAACAACAGGCCCGGCCGTGGCGTGGGTTCATTCGGGCCTGAGTTTCCCGACTCCGGCGGACCCGCCCCTATTCCCGCCCGTCCCCCCTTCCGCCACGGCTGGCGCGGGCACGGATTCCCACGGTCCCATGGACCCTCCGAAGCCATCGTTAACAGGCGACCGGTTACCATCTGGTTAACGTTCGGCACTTCGGGTCGCGCGCGCCCTCGCCGCCCTACGCCACGCCAAAGGCTTCGCCGCCTGAGCCCTCGCCAGAGCACCTCTCCAGCTCTAAGCTGATCCCCGGGAAGGCAGGGCGACATGGTGACCAGGGCACGCCTGAGACACGACGGGACGGTGGTTGGAGTCCTGCGCGACGGCTCCGAACGGCCGCTCGTTCCGGAGGTCGACTGGGCGAGGGTCGATGCCACCACCGAAGCGGAGATCGCCGCGCAGATCGCCGAGGACGATGCTGAAAGCCATCCGAGACGACGCCCCGTATGCGCGCCGCGTACGCCGGAAGGTGGGTCTGTCCCAGGCCGCCTTCGCCGGGCGCATCGGCGTGCCGGTCGATACCGTCGGTAGTTGGGAGCAGAGCAAGCATCTGCCGCGCGGTCCGGCCCGCGGCGCTGCTCCAAATCATCGAGCGCGCGCCCGGAAGGGCACTTGCGGCTCCGGACAGGTCCCGACCGCGCCGCCGGCCCGTTCGTGTCTGAGTCCTTCCCGTCTCCCTCAGACGCTCGCGGCTTCCCCGCCGCGCAACTCTCCCGTCGCCCCCCGGCTGGCTGACGCCGGCACGGATTCCCACGGTCCCATGGACCCGCCGAACCAATGGTTAACAGACGTGCGGTTGAGAATTGGTTAACGCCGCTGATCCGCGTTACGGTTGACGCTGCCGGCCGGCGCGTTCATCAAAGTGAAGAGGTCGTCGGTCTCGTATTCGGACCAGTCGCGGCTTTGCCTGGAGCTTCTACGTATGATCGTCCCGGGCTGCCTGATCGCCTTCCTGCTCCCCATTCTGGGCGGCGTGCTGGGGCATTGGCTGGACGGCAGTCAGGGCGGCGCCTGGGGCCTCATCGTCGGCTTCGGGCTCGGCTGTGCCGTCGTGGGCCTGTTCGGCTGGGTGATGGTGAAGGTCAAAGAGGAGTGAAGCGCGCCGCTGGTGGGGGCAGGCTCGAAACCGAAATCCCGAGCGGTCTCACGCGCTGCCGATCGGGATGCCGGTCAGGAACACGAGGAAGCCGCCGATGCCATGCGCGAGGCGCCGCCTGCGCCCGCGGCGTCCACCCTAAGCTCGAACTGTCCGAGGTCGCCTTCGCAAGGCGGATCGGCGTACCGTTGCTCAACTGGGAACAGGGCAAACGCCTCCTGCGCGGCCCGGTTCGCGCCCTGCTCCGGATCGTCAACCGCGCCCCCCGAGGCCGCACTCTAGGCTCTAAACCAGGATTGATTGCCAAGCGAGGCTTGATCATTTCGGCGTACGCCCCGGGTCGATTGCCGACGCGGCCTGGCCTCGCGAATCGCGGTGGGCAGACGGACATCACGACCTGGCAGGGTGTCGATCTCGAGCCAGTGCGGCGGTCGATCGCCCCCCGTCTTGATTAAATTCCTAGGATCGGGTACATTCGACCACGCGCCCGGCTACAAGACAGAACGGCGGACGGTAAGCGCTTCGATGTCGCTCGAAAACCAAACGAACCCAAAACCCGCGGAAATGCTGGGAAAATCGCCGCCATGCGCCGCGGCGACGATCGCTACCCGCTGATTCGCCGGGCACCGGCTTGACCCAGCATCGGTGGCGGAGCCCAAAGCCCGCTCCCAGCCCTTGGCTCACGCGCTGCCGATCAGGATGCCGGTCAGGAACACGAGGAAGCCGCCGACCACGACCTGGAAAGCCGCCGAGAGGAATGGCGTGTCCATGAAGCGATTGCGGATCCAGGCGATCAGTCCGAGCTCGACCACGACCACCGCCACCGCGATCGTGGTGGCGACATTGAAACTGGGGATCAGGAAAGGAAGCGTGTGGCCGAGGCCGCCGAGCGCGGTCATCAGACCGCAGACCAGGCCGCGCAGCCAGGGCTTGCCGCGCCCGGTGAGGCTGCCGTCGTCGGACAGCGCTTCGGCGAAGCCCATGCTGATCCCGGCGCCGATCGAGGCGGCGAGGCCGACCACGAACGCATCCCAGCTGTCGCGGGTGGCGAAGGCGGCGGCGAACAGTGGTGCAAGGGTCGAGACCGAGCCGTCCATCAGGCCGGCGAGGCCGGGCTGCACGACCTGCAGCACGAACAGGCGCCGGCGGGTCTCGTCCTCCTGCGCGCGCACTCCGGCCGGTAGGTTCTCGGCCATGGACTGCTCCGCGAGGAGCTCGTGATGGCGCTCCGCCTCGGCCAGATCGCCGAGGAGCTGCCGGATGCCGGCATCGCTGCAGCGCTGGGCGGCGCGCAGGTAGAAGCGCTGGACCTCGAGCTCCATCACCTCCGCCTGCTGGCGCACCTTCTCGAGGCCTAACGGGCGGACCAGCCAGAGCGGCTTGCGGGCGACGAAGCCCCGCACGTCCTCGCGCCGGATCAGGGGAATGTGCTCGCCAAACTTCTGGCGATGCAGCTCGATCAGGCGGTGCCGGTGCGTGCTCTCCTCGGCCGCCATGTCGCGAAAGATCTGCGCCGATGCCGGATAGTCGTCGCGCAGACCCTGCGCATAGCTCTCGTAGATGCGCTGGTCCTCTTCCTCGAGCGTGATGGCGAGCGCCAGGATCTCCTGCTCCGAAAGATCCGAGAAGTTCTTCATCCGATGGCCTCTGGTCCGATCAAAGGGATGAAACGTTCGCTCGATCAGTCCCGTCCGAGGGGGGAATTCCCGTCTGTGGAGGCCGTGCGAGCAGGCCCCGACGTCAGCCTCGCGGTCCGATCCCCTTTTCTGTCGTTAAGACGAACATCGCCACGCTGGTCAAGCTTCCTTCTGATAGCCACCGCCGCGCCGGAGCTCGCCGCCGATTGCTGCGTCATAGGGATTACTTCACCAAGCTGCGCCAGACCAGCGATCGATGCGAAGGCCGTCGCGCGTCTCGGGCGCGACGTTTTCGCCGTCGCCGCAAGCCTGTCCCTACGCCTATAATGAGTGCCGATGCTCGACGGCCCAGCCACGACCTCTTTGCACACCACCGATCGGACTGCGATCGCTTCAAGCGACGACGCGGTCGTCGAGCTGGCCAACGCCGGTGGCAAGGCTCCGCTTCTTCTGCTCTGCGATCACGCGGGCCGCCGAATACCGCCCTGGCTCGGCGATCTCGGTCTGCCCGAGCACGAGCGCGCGCGCCACATCGGCTGGGACATCGGCGCCGCCGACGTCACCCGGCGCCTTGCCCAGCTGCTCGATGCGCCAGCCCTGTTCTGTCACGTCTCGCGCCTGGTCATCGACCCGAACCGCAAGCCGGGCGATCCGTCGTCGATCCCGGCGATCAGCGATGGCACCTTCGTGCCCGCCAATCAGGATCTCGCACCCGAGGAGGTGCGCCGGCGTCTCGCCTACGCCTTCGTGCCCTATCATCGCGCCGTCGCCCGGCAGATCGCACGCCTGCGCCGCCGCCACGGAATTCCAGCGATCATCTCGATGCACAGCTTCACGCCGCGCATGGGCCACATCTGGCGGCCCTGGGGCGTGGCGGTGCTGTGGGACAGCGACGGGCGCCTCGCGCGGCCGGCCCTCCATCGCCTGCGCCGTGACCCTGCCCTGCATGTTGGCGACAACGAGCCCTATTCGGGCCGCTATCCGGTTGGCTATTCGATCCCCTTCCACGCGGCGCGGCCGCGTCTGCCGCACGTCACGTTCGAGGTGCGCCAGGACCTGATCGAGACGCCCGAACTGGCGGCGAACTGGGCCGCGCGGCTCGCAGAAGTCTTGCGCGCGCCGCTTTCTGACGCCAAGCTCTATCGCCTGAAGGGAAGCTAGAGCAGCACGGGCAGCCATGCCATTGACCCCACCGTCGCTCAGTCTGGGCATCGAGGAGGAATACCTCCTGGTCGACCCGGCCAGCCGCGACC
>JBKPDM010000340.1:0-13410 GCA_046727895.1 Pseudomonadota bacterium
GCCAAGTCCGCGCCGGCCGGCAGCGAGCCGGAGGCCGCTCAGCCGACCGGCAAGCCCGCGCCTCGCGCCGGCACCAAGCAGGCGCTCATGATCGAGCTGCTCAAGCGCCCCGAGGGCGCCACGGTCGAGCAGATCGCCGCCGCCACAGGATGGCAGCACCATACCATCCGCGGCGCCATCTCCGGCGCGCTCAAGAAGAAGCTGGGTCTCACGGTCGAGGCCACCCGCACCCGCGAGATCGGCCACAACAAGACCGGCGCCAAGGGCAGCGCGACCACCTACCGGATCACCGGCTGAGCGGGAGCGCCGCGATGGATACCGATCAGCTCGAACACGACATGAACGACCTCTGCCACCAATGGATGCATGGCAAGGCGCCAACCGATGGTGTGTTCGGCACAGTCCAGGCCGCGGCCCGGGTGTTCATCTTCCAGGCGCTCACGACCTGGACGATCCTGGAGGAGACCGCCCAGACCGAGCAGCTGGCACCGGACTTCCAGGCCTGGCTGCGCAACATCCTCGAGAGTGAAGAGCCCTACGTGCGCCGGGTCTCCAGCGTGAAGTTCACCTTCCCGAAGCACTGAACGCCGACGCACCACCTTACGCCGCCGCGGCCTCGGCCCGGCGGCCACCCTCCCGTCACAGGTCCGGAATAGGCCGCACTTCAGTGCCGCGCAGACGTTCGTTAATGTTAATCATGCCAGCACTCTCAAGAAATCGGACCCCGATCTCGTTCGCTGCGTGCCAGCTGATCTCGCCGGGAAACATTCCCAGCCGGTCGATCTCCAGCACGACGGTGGCATTGACCACCATGCGCACCGCCAAGCGAGCCCTGGCACCTTCGGCAGAAACGTCGACGATTTCGCACTCCAGGACGTCGCCGTCCCGATACAGCCTCCCATTCCAGATCACCCTTTTTCTTGAGTCGAGGCGCCGATCCACGATCATCTGCTCAGCGTGGTCTGTTGTATGGGAGGTATTCTGCAGGATAGAAGGAAAGGGTATCCGAAAAGTGAATCATTCCCCCGTGCAGGAGTCCCTTCAGGCTACGTCACATGCTCATGTAACGAAGGCAACGGTTGAGGCCGCGGCGTCACCGCCGCTGTCTTCGACCGCTCATCTCCTTGAAGCTTCGGTCATTGCCGTGAAGTGTGGCGCCGCCGCCGCTGAGCTCCTCCCAGCGCAGGACAATCGTGTCGACGTACTTCGGATCGAGCTCCACTAGCCGCGCTTGGCGCCCGGTCTTCTCGCAAGCGATCAGGGTCGAGCCCGAGCCGCCGAAGGGATCGAGTACGATGTCGCGCCTCTTGCTCGAGTTGCGGATCGCCCGCTCGACCAGCGCCACCGGCTTCATCGTCGGGTGCAGGTCGTTGCGGGCCGGCTTGTCGAAGAACCAGACGTCGCCCTGGTCGCGCGCGCCGCACCAGTAGTGGTCGGCGCCGTCCTTCCAGCCATAGAGGATCGGCTCATACTGCCGCTGGTAGTCCGCGCGGCCGAGCGTGAAGGTGTGCTTAGCCCAGACGATGAACGTGCTCCACCGCCCACCCGCGGTTCGGAATGCCCGCTGCAGCGTGTCCAGCTCGGATGAACTCATGCACCAATACACGGCGCCCTTGGTTACCGTCAGGACGTTGACGCAGGCGTCGTACAGAAATCCCTCGAAGCCGGAGCCGAGGTTGTCGTTCAGGATCGGGCGATTCTTGCCCCGCAGCTTGTCCTTGGGCGAGTTCGCATAGTCGACGTTGTAAGGACTGTCGGTAAAGCACATGGCGGCGAGCTGTCCGTCGAGCACGCGCTCGACGTCGGCCAGCACGGTGGCGTCGCCGCAGAGCAGGCGGTGGTTGCCGAGCACCCAGAGATCGCCCGGTCGGCTGACCGGCTCCACGGGCGGTTCCGGGATCTCGTCTTCGGCCTCGGCTGAGCCAGCCTCGCCGTCGGCGATCGCCAGCAGCCGCTCCAGCTCTGTCGCATCGAACCCGGACAGGTCCAGGTCGAAGCTCTCATCGCGCAGCCAGGCCAGCTCCGCGGCCAGCAGCTCGTCATCCCATCCGGCCTGTTCCGCGAGCCTATTGTCCGCCAGCAGATACGCCCGCTTCTGCGCCTCGCTGAGGTGCTCGAAGCGGATCACCGGCACCTCGGCCAGGCCGAGCTTTCTCGCTGCGAGCAGCCGGCCGTGGCCGGCCAGAATGCCGCCCTGCTCGTCGACCAGCACCGGGGTCGTCCAGCCGAACTCGATCATCGAGGCCGCGATCTGGTCCACCTGCGCCTCGCTGTGGGTGCGCGGATTCCGCTCGTACGGGCGCAGCTTCTCGACCGGCCAGAGCTCGATCCGTTCAGCGAGCGCAACCAAGCCCGGGGGCTGAGGCTTCAGCGTCATCGGCCGTTGCAATCCCGACATTCGCACTTGACCATCGCCACGATGGCGGCGCCGATCGCGACTACCATCAGCGCGATGTCGACGATCACGGGCGCGTACTCGGCCAGCTCCGGGATCACGAGGGCGAGCAGAGCCGCCAATCCCGCGGCCGAGCTTGGCTGGCTCAGCCGCTCGAGCAGCCGCTTGCAGCTCCGGACGAGGCGCCGGCGCTCTCGATCCTCGCTCATGAGCGGATCCTCGCGACAGTCGGGTGCGGATCTGGGTGCGAACCTGTGGGTGCGAACCTGGTGTGACGGTGGTTTCCCCGCAATCGGATCCGCTCCCAACCATGCGCTCCGGTTGACCGAAGATCGATGGAGGAGCAGGGTTCCGGGGTGGCAGCCGAGCCCATCCGGGCGATGTCGGTTACGGGTTGTCACCCCCGGCGGCCGGTCGTCGACCCGGAGGAGCGTTGCCTTGCCGTCGCATGAACCCTTTGTCGAGGCGGAGTTGCAGGCCGAGCTGACGGTGGCCCTGCTCCGCATCGGCGCATCAGTCACCCTGGCAGCCGTGTTCGCCCTCGCCGTGCTGGGCAGCGGCCCGCCGTCTGGGCCCGTGCTTGCCCGCCAATGGCTGTACGGCGGCGGCACGATGCTCGCCTACCTGCTGCTTGGCCTTGTCTCATGGCTTCTCAATCGGCGCGGGCTCTACCGCACCTGGATGGCCTGGCCGGTCGTGTCGGGCGATGCCGCGTTCATGCTCGCGAACGTCTGGCTCGCCTTGGACAACACCGGGCTCCCGTCCGGCTACATGGCCCTCCTGCCGACGGTGTGGCTGGCACCACTGGTGCTGGCCGCCGGCGCCCTGCGTTACAACCCGGCGCTGCAGGCCTATCTCCTCGTGCTGCTGTGCGGCGGCTTGGTCGCGATCGCGTCGGTGCGGAGCGGCGATCCTGAGGCGGCGAGCGATGCTGAGACGCTCGGCCGCCTGCAGCTCTTCTATGGGCTCCCGCCGGACCTGACGCGCCTGACGATGCTGAGCCTCGCCGGCTTGATCCTGGTGCTCGCCGCAACGCGGGCGCGGCGGCTGCTGACGCGCGCCATCGCCGAGACGCGGCGGCGCACCAACCTGACCCGCTACCTGCCGGAGCAGCTGGCGGACCGGCTCGCCGACAGCGAGGTCGCCGAGCTGCGCCGCGGCCGTCGGCAGACGGCGGCGATCATGTTCGCCGATATCCGCGGCTTCACGCATCTGGCCGAGACCATGCCGCCCGAGGACCTGAGCGCGTTCGTTACCGAGTTCCGGCGCCGCGTTGCGACCGTCACCGACGCCCATGGCGGCGTGGTCGACAAGCACATCGGCGACGCCGCCATGATCGTGTTCGGTCTGCTGCGCCCGCGGCATGACGACGCCGCCCGCGCGCTCGCGGCGGCGCGCGCTCTGCTTGTGGAGATCGCCGACTGGAGCCGGCACCGCGCCGCCGCGGGTCAGACCCCCGTCACCGTGGGGATCGGCCTCCACTGCGGTGAGGTCTTCAGCGGTGCCGTCGGCGATGCCAATCGCCTGGAGTATACCGTGCTGGGCGATCCGGTGAACGTGGCCGCCCGGCTGGAAGAGCTCACGCGCGAGCTGGGCGTCCCCCTGGTGGTCTCGCAGGCGATCCTCGACGCCGCGGCCGAGCCGCCTGGCGCACCGTACTGGCAGCCACTGGCCGGGTCGTCGCTCCGCGGCCGCCGCGAAACGGTCCAGCTCTATGGGGCCGTCGCCTAGCGGCGGGTGACCGTCGGCCCGTCGCCACCACGAAGTCGAGCGCAAGCCCGAGGTCGGGCTGTTCCACGTGACCTGCTGACCTGCCCGGCAGCGCCCGCACCACGGCGGGTCGGGACGTCGCCCTGGCAGGTCCGCCAGTGCAAACCTGTGAGCGCGAACCCTCAGTGCGACGGGGTGCGACGGCCAGGTCCGGGCGACGCACTCACCCGAAGCTACCAAAGCCAAGCAATTCTGCGGCTTACAGCCGATCCCGGCTGCGACGGGCCGGTGCGAACCTTGAGTGCGACGGGTGCGACGGCAGGTTCGCACCCGTCGCAGCCTGAAACCCAAGGAATTCTGCGGCTTACAGCGCGTTGCGTGCGAATCTGAGTGCGACGGGTGCGACGGTCAGGTTCGCACCCTTCAGGGCTCAAAAGGCTAGGAATTCTGCGGCTTTCCGGCCGCCGGGTGCGACGGGTGGGTGCGAACTGCGAACCCGGATTCGCGGGCTGTCGCTAGCGAAATATCGCCCGGCGCCCCCCGGTATCAGTATTCGTCAAGTGAGGACCCAGACGATCTTGACTAGATCGTCGGTTCACGCCTTCGTTTGATTTCTAGATGTCATGACATCCGACTCACGACTACTGATCTACAGCCAGTTTCATCAACGCGTTACAAGACCTATACTTGCGCCAATCGGGCGCGCCCCTCGAAAGTGAAACAGCCCGCCTGGGACCAGGACGGGCTGCTGCGCACACGCTCTTCGAGCTTGCCGGACACTACATCTTGTGATGGGCGCTGTCAAGCGTTCAAGATACAGCGTCCCCTCCCTCAACGACCGGGCCAACGGCGGCCCCTGCCTGACGCCATTCCGCCAGGCCGTCGAGCTGTCGCACCCTGCGCCACGCCATTTCGACGGCATCGGCATCCACCTGCGAGGGATCTCGCGCGTAGGCACGCACAGCTTGCCTGGCCTCCTGAAGTGCCTGCTGCCGCTCCGCCCCGGCGCAGACCGAAGACGGGCGCGGTCGTCTTCTTAGCTGGCCGCCGGCTTCTCTCTCCGTGCGCCGGAAGGAAGCAGGCGGCTCGTCTCTTTCGGATCGACGCGGATCTCTGCGCGCCGGATCAGCGTGCGGATGCCGTTGTGCACATCCTGGCTCGTGATCTTGGGATTCTCCTCCCGTGCCGCCACAAGGATTTCGTCACGACGCGCCTCGCCCCCGGACGCGATCAGCGTCTGGATGCAGCGCTGTACCGTCACCGCCTTGGGCGCGGCGCCGTTCGGTTTCACTTTCGGTTGCTGCACCTTCAGCTTCTTGGTTGGGGCGCGCCGGCGGGCATACGGAGCGGCGGCCTTCGCCAGCGCCTTGAGCGACGCCGGGGTCTCCTTCAGCCGATCGGCGAGGTCTTCACCCGAGACCTTCTCGATTTCAGCGAGTGCAGACTGTGCGCCCTCGCGATAGCCGCGCTCGTAGGCAAGGCGGGTCAGTTCTTCGATCCGCCGGCGAACTTCTTTCTTCAGGTCCATGTCTTCCCCCGCAGAGCTTCTGTAGCTAACTCAATCGAAAAGAAATCGTCAACATTAGATCTCTTTTCGGAATCGATGTCGAAGTCGGGACCTGCCTATTCATCTCGCCAGCAGAGGTCGGGAGCCTGACTTCGTAAGCCGAGGCGCGCTTGGCTTCTCTTCAAGCGCCGTGGCGAACTAGACCAGCTGCTGCAGGTGGTCCATAGCAAGGACCAGAAGTCAACGGAGCTCATCGAGCAACGCCTTGGCGTCCTTGAGGTCGGCGGTGTCGAAGCCCTCGGTGAACCAGGCGTAGACCGGCGCGAGCAGGTCGTGGGCCTGGGCGCGCTTGCCCTGATCACGCCATAATCGCGCGAGATCAATCGCCGTCTGTAGCTGGAGCGCCTTGGCGTTCTGCTCCCGCGCGATTTCCAGCGCGTCTCGGAAGCAAGCCTCGGCCTCCGCGGCCCGTTCCCGCGAGAGCGCTAAGAGCAGCCCGCCCCTCGTCCTGTGAAGATCGGCGTCGCGCCAGCGCTCGCCCGTCGTCTCGGCGAGCGTAATCGCGTCGGCGACGATCTTCAGGCCCTCCTCCGGGCGTCCCGCGTGGATGTGGGCCTCCGCGAGCAGGGTCAGGTAGTACGGCCGTCTAAGTCGGGCGCCGGTCGCCTCCAGGTCGGTCAAGCCCCGTTGCATCCGGGCGATCCCGTCGTCGACGTACCCCGCGGCGGCGAGCGCCCAGCCATGGAGGATCGTCGCCCAAGCCAGGTAGTAGGCAAAGTGATGCTCCGAGCAAAGCTCGATCGCCGCCAGGGCCAACTCGCTTGTCCCGCGATAATCGCGGCCGAACTGGCGGAGCATGGCCGCATAGTCCAGTGCCAAGGCGAGGCTGAACGGCTCGTCCGCTTGACGCGCGCGTGCTACCGCCTCCTCACTCAGCCGGACCGCTTGATCGGCATAGCCGAGGTGCCAAACCGTATGGCAGCCGAAGCTCCGCAAGAAGGCGTGAAGATCGACCCCGAGTAGCAATGCCTTCAACCCCTGGGTCTGGTGCTGCGTCCGGTCCTCAATCTGCAGGGCATGGTCGAGGTGACCGCGCGAGGCGTCGAACTCGCCCACCCAGGCAAGGGAGCCGCACAACACGAAGTCGGCAGCCAAAAGGAGCGTGGGATCCTCGTCCCGCTGAGCCATGATATAGCACCGCTCGGCCAGCTCCCGCGCGCGCCCGAGCTCCGCCCGAACCACGTGGAAATGCCAAAGCCCTTGCAACACGGAGTAGAGCTTCGACGTTTCCCCGGTCCGCTCGCACAGCTCCCGTGCTCTGGCGTAGGCCTCCCCCACTTCCGGCGCGGCTTGGCCCTTCAGCGGCAAAAGGGCCATGCCTCGGGCGATCTGCAGGTCGATCTCGCGGCGGAGGCGGTTCGCCGGATCCGGCAACGCCTCGAGGAAGGCAAGCCCCTTCTCGAGATGGGCGATCGCCTCCAGATGCGCCGAGCGTCGCACGGCGCGCTTTCCCGCCCGCAGCCAGTGGTCTACCGCTGGCTGAGCGAGCCCTGCTTCCGCGTAATGGTACGCCAACAGCTCGGGCTCGGTCTCCACCGTGTCCGGGAACCGCTGCTCCAGGATCTCGGCGATTCGAGCGTGCACTCTCTGGCGCTTGGATTTGAGCAGCGATTGGTAGGCCGCATCTTGCACCAGCGCGTGCTTGAAGCTGTAGGTTGCCTCAGGCGGCACGCCACGGCGGAAGACCAGCTCGGAGGCGACCAGTTGACCGAGGGCCTCGGCCAGCTTGTCCTCGGGCAGAGGCGAGACTGCGGCAAGCAGCTCGTGCGAGAACTCGCGACCGATCACGGCGCCGATCTGGGCCACCTCCTTGACCGGGGCGAGGCGGTCGAGGCGGGCCATCAAGGAGTCGTGCAGCGTCGTCGGAATCGCGAGCGGCGGCAGCGGCCCGGCCAGCTCGTAGTGATCGCCGGTGTCCGCGAGCAGGCCCGATTCCAGCACCGTCTTGGTCAGCTCCTCGACGAACAGCGGCACCCCATCGGTCTTGAGCAGGATCTGCTCGAGCACCTCGGGCGGGAGCGGCTTGTCCCCGGTCAGGCGCTCGACCATCTGCGCCCCCTGGCGCTGGCCGAGCCGGCTGAGCGTGAGCGGGGTGGGGCGCGCGTAGCCGGTCCAGGGCGGGGTGAAGTCTGGCCGGAAGGTGATCAAGAGAAGCACTGGCAGCCGCTGGATGCGGTCGATCACGAGCCCGAACAGCTCGACCGAAGTCGGGTCGATCCAATGGGCGTCCTCGAGAACCATGAGCACTGGACGCTGCCCGGCGAGGCCCTCCATCTGACCCAGCAGCGCCTCGAAGGTTCTGAGCTTTTGCGCCTCCGGCGTCAGGTTCACGGGCGGGTAGCGCCCGTCAGTAGGAATGGAGAGTAGCGACGCGATCAGCGGCGCAACCGCGGCGACGCCGTCGGTCGCCTGAGCGAGCACCGCCTCAAGCTTGTCGAGCCTGGTGTCTACGGTGTCTTCCGCCTGGAAACCGGCGGCACGTTCCATCTGGTCGATCACGGGGAAGAGCGCGCTGTTGGTGTGGTATGGCGAGCAGTAGTGGCGCAGCCGGGTGTGCGGCTCGTCCGCCAGGCGCTCGATCAGGCTGCGGGTCAGACGCGATTTGCCAATGCCCGGCTCACCCGAGAGTAGCACAATCTGGCCTTCGCCGTCCTTCGCCCAGTGCCAGCGCTCGAGCAGGATGCCAAGTTCGTGCTCGCGCCCGACCAGCGGCGTCAGGCGCTCGCCATGGAGCGCCTCGAACCGGCCTTCGGCACGACCTTCGCCCACGACCCGGAAAGCTGCCAGAGGCTCAGCGAAGCCCTTGAGACGCTGCGGGCCGAGATCGGCCAGCTCGAACAGGCCACCGACCAGCCGTCGCGTAGCCTGGCTGATGACGACCGCTCCCGGCCCGGCCAATGCCTGGAGCCGCGCCGCCAGGTTCGGCGTCTCGCCGACCACTGCCTCTTCTCGTGCGCCGCCCTCGCCGACCAGCTCGCCGACCATGACCAGGCCGGTGGCGATGCCGACCCTGGCCGCGAGGGATTCGCAGGGCGGCATCGCCAGTTTGCCGACTGCCTCGGTCAGCGCCAGCCCGGCGCGCACCGCGCGCTCGGCCTCGTCCTCGTGCGCCTGCGGCCAGCCGAAATAGGCGAGCACACCATCGCCCATGTATTTGGCAACATGTCCGCCCCAGCGCTCGACCACCTCGGTACAGCTGTCCTGATAGGAGCGAATCAGCTGTCCCATATCCTCGGGATCGAGCCGCGCCGATAGCTCGGTCGAGCCGACCAGGTCGCAAAACAGCACCGTCAGCTGCCGCCGCTCGGCTTCCGCAGCCCTCGCTTTGGGTGCGGCCTCCGCTGGGGCGCCCCGTTCTTCTTGCGGCGCTAAAGCAGGCTCGGCCAGGGCGGCAATCGCTTCGAGGAGCTTGCGCCGGTGCCCGACGGTGGTGACGCCAATGTCTTTAAGATCGTCAGCAGTCAGCTTGGGCAGGATCTCGGCGTCAATCTCGTTCTCCCGGAACGCCTCCTCGTAGCGCTCCAGCCCCAGCCCCCGCAGCCAGGCCGCGATGTCCACAATCGTCCGCCATCAAGTGTCAGCTGCCGGCCTGATGTTCTGGTTGACGCGGAAGAGGTTGGAGGGATCATACTTCTTCTTCAGCGCCGCCAAGCGGGCGTAGTTGTCTCCGTAGGTCGCCTTCACCCGGGCCTCACCCTCATCGTCCATCATGAAATTCGAATAGGCGCCGGGCAGATTGTAAGGATGAACCGCTTCCCAATAGGCCTTGCCCCAGCTCTTCAGCTGACCAGCCTTCTGCGGATCGGAGTCGATCGCAGCGATGACCATCGACCAAGTTGCATCCCGCGTGCCCCAAGCGGTCTCCTCCTTACCCACGCGGTGGACTGCTCCGTCGATCGGGTAGAGATGCATCAGCGACAGTTCACTTGGCGCGTTCGCGGCCTGTTCTATGTATGTATCTATCGCTTGGTCGGGAAGCGATTTCACGAAGTCGCCCTTCCAGTACCATTGCAGGCCTTTTGGAAAGAAGGGATCGAATAGACTCTGCATTGCGGGAAACGGCATGACTCCCATCCAATTGAAGATTGGCTGGGGCAGAGCATCGAGCAGCGGCGCAAGCGCTTTTTGGCCGTCTTCGGCCGGACCGTTGTAGCTGGAGATAACGGCGCAGGCGCGCTTGCCCCACGCCTCGCGCGGGAAGGGTTCCATCGAAGGAACCGTTTTTAAGCCGACGAATGAACCCAGCTCCTCAGGCGCTTCCGGGAGGAAGTCGCGGTGGGCCTGCATAATCTGCCGCGCGTGCTTCGCCGCATCCCAGAAGATCGGTCCGGCGTAGACCATACCAACCGGGTGGGCTTGGAACAGGAAACTGGTGACAACGCCAAAATTGCCGCCGCCGCCACGCAGCGCCCAAAAGAGATCCGTATTCTGGCCTTCGCTCGCGGTGACGAAGCTGCCGTCCGCGAGCACCACATCCGCCTCAAGCAGGTTGTCGATTGTGAGGCCATATTTGCGGGTGAGGTAGCCGGAACCGCCGCCCAACGTCAGACCGGCGACGCCGGTGGTGGAGACAATCCCGAAGGGAACTGCCAGTCCAAACGCGTGGGTGGCGTGGTCGACGTCGCCGGATGTGCAACCGGGCCCCACGCGCACTTCGCGAGTGGCTGGGTCGACCCGTACTCCTTTCATCATGGATAAGTCGATTACAAGACCATCATCAACGCTACCGAGACCGGGTCCATTGTGGCCGCCGCCGCGAACAGCGATGAGCAGCTGATTCTCGCGGCCGAAGTTCACTGCGGCAATCACATCGGCCACATCAGCGCAGCGCGCTATCATCAATGGGCGCTTGTCGATCATGCCGTTGTAGAGTTTTCGGGCTTCATCGTACTCCGGGTTGTCGCGTCGAATGAGAGTACCGCGGATGTTTTCAGCAAATTTGGACGCATCTTCGTTGCGCATGCTTCCCTCCTGAGCAGGTATTTTCCCGGGTTCCCATATACATTCTGACGGTGCGTGGTCACGCCGGGTTCCGGCCGCGCCGCACGATCCGACACCGATCTCGATCAAACCTTTCGCAAGGATACCGAAGCTTGGTGGCTTCCAGTTGTGAAGCAGCTCACACGTAACCCGAGATTCCCCAGATGGGCTCGGCTGCGTGGCTAGGATGCGCCTGTCCGGAGGATTAGGCAACCCGCGTAGGCCCGTGAAGGCCACGGATAGGGCGCCGCAGCGCTCTCTCAGCAAAGCCAGCCCACTCCGCGCCTGGTTTGGGACAAGGTTAGGGGATCGCTGGCGCACTTCGCCTGTGGGATCGCCGCTCACCTTGGACACCTCGCTCATGTCAGGAGGGGCTTTGGCCTGAGCCCTTCGATCCGGCGCAGGATCTCCGCGAACAGGGCCCGGGGTACCGCCACCTTGGCCAACTGGAGCACGACGTAGCGACCACGGCGCACGAACAGAGATCGGACGTCCCGCTCGAGGTAGCAAGCGACCACCGGCTTCAGCACCAGGTGCCAGTTCGGCGCTAGTTAAAAATCCCTCACTCTTCGAGCCCGAACGGTCGTCCAAGACGCACAAGCATCCTTCAGGAGACCCGCTTAACCTCGCCGTACCCGAAGTGCGCCGCCAACACTCCGAGCGCCGCGACCAGGATGCCCTGCGCCTGCTCCTGTCGCACGGGGCGGCCGCCCCAGCCTTGCCGGATCGCCCACTCGTGCAAGCTCCGCCGCAGTCCGACGTTGCCTATCCGGCACAGACCGTGGCGGTGGAGGAAAGGCCGGTCAGCTCAAGGCTGATCGCCTTGAGGCGCTCACGCGCCTTTACGTCATACGCCTGCCCGTCGGCGCGCGCTTCCCGCAGTCCGTTGAAGTAGAGGCCGCTCCGCCCTTCGAGAGCGGGCGAGGTCGCGAGATTGAGGATCGCCTCGGCGCCTTCCTCAACGCTGCTCCAAGGCGTGATGCCGGCACGGCGTACCATGGTCGTGTCCATGTAGGTCGCTGGGTGCAGGGCGTTGACGATGACGCCGGTGCCATGGAGTTCGCCAGCGAGATCAACCGTGAACATGATCTGCGCCAGCTTGCTCTGGCAGTAGGCCCGTGTGCCGCTGTAGCCCCGCGTCAGCATGACGTCGGCGAAGTCGATCGGCTGCTGCCCGGCGGACGCCACATTGACGATGCGGGCCGGCGCGCTCTGCTTGATCAGCGGCAGCAGGAGACGGGTCAGCAGGAACCCGGCGAGATAGTTGACGGCAAAGCGCAGCTCGTGCCCGTCGGCGCTCGTCTGCCGCGGCGCGCCCGAGCCGCCGGTGCCGATGCCGGCGTTGTTGATCAGGACGTCGAGCCGATCCGTCCCTTGTTGGACAGCATCGGCAAGGCGGCGCACCTCGGCCAGGGCGGAGAGATCCGCTGGCAGGAATTCCGCCGTGCCGCCGCCTTCCTTGATCTCGGCGACGAGGCGCTCGCCTCTCTCCCGGTTGCGACCATGCACCAGAACGCGCGCACCGGCTTCGCCAAGCCGCTTCGCAACCAAGCGACCGACGCCGTCCGTCGAGCCGGTGATCAACGCGGTCTTGCCGTTCAGTCTCGTCATGCCGGAGCTCCGTCGCTCATCCCGCTGTCCAACATGGTGCGACAAGGAGGCCGCAACCAGTTTCTACCTGTTCCCGGGAGGTGTACCGCTACGAAGCGCGTTCGCTGATCCTTCTCCGGCTCTCGGGCAATCGCAGCCTGCCAGCATCCCCAGGGCCGCCACCAGGATCCCCTGCGCCTGCTCCTGCCGCACTGGCCGTCCGCCCCAACCCTGCCGGATCGCCCACTCGCGCACGCTGCGCTGCAGGCCAACCACGTGCCAGACACAGCTGCCTGCCGGGCTGCTGATCCCGCCCAGCGCCTGCAAAGCCTCGTGCACACGCCGTCGAGCGTCAACCTGAAGGTCGTTCAGCTCTGGCTCCCGCCCGGTGCCGGGCACCCGCAGGATCGGCAACGCGCGAAGTGTATCGAGGTTGGCGACGATGAAGGCGGCCTGGAAGTCCTTCGCCGCGTCGTGCATGGCATCGTCGATCGTGCCAGATCGGAGCATCTTCCCCAGCGTGTCGACCGTCTGGTGGTGATACACGATCCGGCCGTCCGGATCCTTCTCCCGGACCTCCTCGAGCTGCCGGCCCCGGACCTTGTGCGGCTTGATCCGGCCGCTCACCGGCCACCTCCCGGCCTGCGGCCGTAGAGCCGGTTGGCCTCGTTGATCAGTGCCTGCCGGGCCCAGTCGTCACGGACGTCCTCGGGGCGGAGCACCACCACGCCGCCCTGGTGGCGCCAGGCCGCCCGGCGCATGGCGAGCAGGTCCTCGTCGCTGGGGCTGGTGCGCGGCTGGCTGCGCGCCAGGCATGAGCGGAAGCCGGCGGGCCCGATCATCGGCTCAACTCCCGCAGGACCGCTGCGTAGCCGGCGACATCGATCTGGCTGTCGAGATGCTTCGGATCTCGGGCAAGCCGGGCGAGCTTCAGATCGATCAGGCAGATCACGACCTGCGCCGGGCTGATCTTGCTGCAGAGTGTGAGCGACCACCGCGCGGCGACCTGCTCGAACAGGTCTACAGGCTCGCCATACTCGCGCCGGCGCCGGTTGACGAGACCAGCGGCGTGCTCGAGAAGCTCGGGCCCGTTCATCGCCGGCCTCCCGTCCTCAGCGCCCAGTCGAGCAGTGCCAAAGCGTCGGCCTCGTTGTCGTCCTTCGGATCG
>JBKPDM010000341.1:0-8422 GCA_046727895.1 Pseudomonadota bacterium
GGGCCATTAGACTTCATGCCTGTAACGAGGAAGCCGGGGCTTGGGGCGCGGCCCCAGAGTGGGCCAGCGGTGGTTCCGCTCCGTTGGTAAGGCTGGCTCGCTCATGGAGCCGTCGGACCTCTGCGACGGCGAAATTCACGATCCCCGTCTCGATCAATCGCTGGAGCATCGTGTAGCCGGATCGGTCGAGCACTTGGAACCGCGGCCCATCTGAACCGTTCGCTCCCATCGCGCCATGAACGCGCGACAGATGCGCGGCCTCGTTGGCCGAGGAATCCGGCGCACCGTCGATGACGGCGAGCACCGTCTCCGTTCCTGCCGCATTACGTCGGGTCTCCAGCAGCACGAGATTCTCGCCGTAGCGCGCCAGGAGATCGTCGCGGAGGCGCTCGGCGCAGAACTCGGCCCGCTCCAGGATCGGCCCTTCCAATTCTTCGCCGCCGATCATCGCGTCCAGCCGCTCGACCAATGCGGCCCGGCCCGACGGCATCTGGAGCGCCGAGAGATCGCCCAGCCCGTCGACGACACCGTCGGCCAGCTCCTGCTTGGCAGCAAGGACACCCAGCATCCGGTGTTCGATGGACTCCTCGGTGACCAGGTTGATCACGCGCACGTGACGACTCTGATGCTTCCGCCAGGCACGTGCGATACGCTGCTCCAGCTTGGCCGGGTTCCACGGCAAATCGAGGTTGATCACGACGCTCGCCATCTGCAGGTTCAAGCCGAGGCTGCCCGCGTCGCTAGAGAGGAAGAGGCGGCAGGACGGATCCTCCTTGAAGCGACGGATCTCCATACGGCGCCGCTGCTGGGGCACCGAGCCATGGTGCCAGGCAACGTCCAGGTCCATCTCCCGCGCCAGTTCCCCCACCAGCTCCAGCATGCGAACCCACTCCGAGAAGACGATGATCTTGCAGTCCGGCTCGGCGAGCAGGTCCGCGAGCACGCTTTCAAGCTCCTCGAGCTTGGGGCAGATCCGGCAGTCGGGATCGAGGATGTAGGGCGTGTCGCACAGCATGCGCATGCAGGCCAGCCACTGCTGCAGGCGGTCGAACTCCTCACGAGTCAGGCTGCGCCGGCGGGCGACCGCCAGCAGTCGGGCGACCCAGAATTCGTACTCCTGGTAACGCAGGTGCTGCTTGGGATCCATGGGAACCAGATAGGTCGTGACCGTGCGATCGGGCAGCTGATCCTCGACGTCGCTCTTGCGGCGGCGGAGCATGAGGGGCTCGAGCCGCCGATGCATCTGCTCAAGATTGCGGTAGCCGACGGGGCGGCCGCGCTCGTCGAGCTCGTAGAAATCACGATTGAAGCGGAACAGTGGCCCGAACAGCTGAGGGTCCAGATACTGGACGATCGAGTAGATCTCGTCGATGCGGTTCTGGAGCGGCGTGCCAGTCAGCACGAAGGCGTAGGGGCTCCGGAGGCCCTTGACCGCTCTCGCGGTCTTGGTCTGCCAGTTCTTGATGCGCTGCGCCTCGTCCAGAATCACGACGTCGGGCTGGAGCAGCCGGTTGATGTCGGGGCCGTCGGGGATGACCTGCTCGTAGTTGGCGAGATTGAAGAAGACTGGGCTCTGGTAGAGGCGCAATCGGGTAGCCCGATCGCCCTCCACGATCTGCACCGGCAACGCGGTGAAACGCGCGATCTGCTCCTGCCATTCCGCCTTGAGCGAGGCCGGCGCCACCACGAGAACGCGCTCGATGCCCCGCTGCCGCCTCAGCAGCGCGCAGGCCGCGATCGCCTGCACGGTCTTGCCCAGCCCCATGTCGTCGGCCAGCAGCGCGCGCTCCGAGAAGGCGAGGTGCAGCATGCCGTCACGCTGATAGGGCAGGAGCGGATGGCGGAGCATGTCGAGACTGGTATCACCCTTCTCCACCTCGGCCAGGAAGCGCTCACGCTCCGCCTCGCGCGCCTCGCGCCGGCGATGGCCCTCCGTCCAAGCCTCCAGGTGCCTCGAGAGACGCACCTGACGACGCAACGCTTCGGGCAAAGCTGCGACCGCCCGTCGAGCCGGTGACAGGGCCTCGCCCGAGCGTCCACGTGGCGAGCCCTCCTCCGTGAACCAATCGCCCAGGTGCTCTCGCAATCGGGCCGCCAAAGCCCGATCCGCCGGCCACTGGAGCCGGACCTCGGGCTCGCCCTGCCGACTCACATAGAGTTCGGCCCAGGGGCACCCCTGCCGTGCCGCCTGGTCGAACTGCCGTGATCGTCCCCGGCGCAGAGCATGCAGCGCTCCTTCGATGTGCTTGCAGGTGCCGAGGCCATTGACCGCGTGGTCCACGCAGCCGCAGGAGTTCTCGCGAGCAACGAGCGAGCGGATCTCCACCTCATAGCTGGCCCCGCTCGCGGAGCGTACGCGATAGGTGCCGAAGAAGGGATCCGCCGCCTCCAGAGCCTCGACTGCCAAGACCTCGGTTCGGCCTCGCCAGAACCGGCGCGTGATCTCCTCCTCGTCGCTGGTACGCCACCCGACGAAGCTGGGCGCTCGATCGATGACGCGCCGCGCCATGCCGCCCCTCTTGCGCGCACGTTTGTTCGAGCCGTTTCGCTTGCCGGGCAAGACGCAAATCCCCCCGTCGTTCGTAGCTGCTGGGAGCACCCAAGAACCGGGGCGCCCCATAGGGCCGACCATATCTGGTGGTTCGAGCTCATTCAATCACAATATGGAGGCAGGTGCCCAACCGAGTTGCCAGCGCGGCTTGGCTGAAGGGCTCGAGAACAGCGCGCCCTCGAAACCCTCGAGGAACTCTCCAACCACGCTGGTTACGGGGTCGTCGAACACCTGCCTTATATACTCGATCGCCAGCTGCTCGACGTCGACCGGAAAGCGATCGTTGCCGAGGGTCGCGGTCAGGACCGCGCTCAAGCGGTTGGCCCAGGCGATCGATGTCGAGGGGAGACTCAAGGCTCCTCGTCCCACGCGTCGAGGATCTGCCGGAGCCGCCGCTTGGTCTCAGGTGGCATGCGCTTGTACTTGCGATAGAACGCCTCATCGAGCACCGCATCGTCGGGCTCGACGCGGGTGTCGTCCAGCAGATACTCAGGCGTCACCCCGAGAGCAGCTGCGAGCGCGAACACCTTGTCGGCCGATGGGTGGGGTGGCGTGTCACGGTTCTCCAACTCCCAGATCCAGCTCTTGCTCGAACCGGTGGCTGCGGCGACCCGATCGAGGGTCAGGCGCTTGAGTTGCCGATGAGCCTTGATCTTCTGCCCGAAAGCCGAGGCCATGGCTCCTCCGGATTTGGGCGCCTTGCGATAGCGGCCGATTTTGGGCTTGCCAAGCCGCACGCTTGCAGAGACATTCGCCCACTCTGTTCGGCAAGCCGGACATCGTCTGCAATTTTAGAGAAATATCGGGAGTTGGCAATGGCCGCTGTCGCCAATCTGATCCGCCATGCACCCAGGGCGAGCCTGCAGGCGTTCCTCGACGCCCAGGAGTGCCCGCTTCGCGAACGGCTGAGCGCTATCGGCCCCGAGGAGGACTACGCCGGTCCTGTCATCAAGGCCGTGGACGAGCTCAGTGACGAGGAACATGCGCGACTCACCGTAACGGCGGAGCGGATCGCCGAGATGGCGACCGAGTTCGGCCAGGCGGCGCTTCTCGCCGTGGTCGAGGATCGGCTGTTGGTGGAGGAGCTCGAGAACGCCTATGACCGGAGCCTTTGGGTGTTTCTCAATGAGCCCGCGTCGTTCCGCCGTGCCGAAGAGCTCCGGCATACGGATCAGCATCGCCAGGGGCGGATGTGGAGCGGCTACGAGGGCCCGAAAGGGGTCACCCCCGACACCAGCCCGCGCGCAGTCGCGGCGTTCCGAGACGCCGCACAGAAACTGTTCGGTTCACTGGAGACGTATTGCGAGATCTACAGGCGCACCCGGGCGAACCTGGATGCTCCGGACAGCGAGCTCCACCAGCTGACCCTGTACCACGACGATCCGCCGGATACGTACCTCGAGTTCCACGAGCAGCGGCTGGTGCGACGGCACCGGCGTCCGGTGGTCGAGGTCTCGATCACCTACGAGCCCGCGACAGGCGTGATCGAGGTCATCGCTTCCGCCGGCAGGTTCCGGGATCGGCTCGCTCGCATCTTTGCCGATACCGTGCTTCGGCAGGAGATCGCGGCCGAGCGCATCGCTCTGCGCAGGTTCGATCTATCGCGCCTGTTGCGGCCATTCGATTTCCCATTCGATCCGGCCGATGGCATCGAATCCGCCGCGGTCGTGCCGCTGCGCCTGCATCGGATGAGCAGCCCGAAACGCCGGTTCACGCTCGAGTGTCCGCGCCGTGCCGAGGGCACGATCTGGGACCAGGCCCGTTAAGCTCTCATCGATGGCGATGACCTTGCTCGGGCCGGCTACCTTGCGACCAAGGCTACTCGGTCAAGTTCGTCGCCGGCGCTGACGGCCGGCGCGGCAAGACGCTCACCTTCAACATCACCGTACCGAACGGCTCCGGCCTGAAAGGCCAGACCGAGCGGCAGCGACTGATTGGCGAGCGCTACCTGAAGGATTGGGGACTGCTTGTGGAGGTGTGACGATGGCTTCCGTGCCCCTGGGGGCCATCGAGCTGGTCTTTCGACTCTGCGAACAGCAGCCGCCGCGGATCGACTGGCATGTGCTGACCACGCACTTCGATCGGCTGGGCGAGGAGCTGATTGATGCGGGCGCTCTGGTCGAGACGTCGCCGACCGAGACCATCATCATGCCGGTCGACATCGACGACGAGCTGATCACCTTCGAGTGGGAGGCCGACCGCCAGGCGTTCGTGGGCTTCCATCCGAACGTGGTGGACGCAGATCCGCGGGCACGCAAGCGGTATCGGCTCGATTTCGACTGGTTGCTAAGGGCGATCGCGAGCGCGGCCGGCATGTCATCGGGACAGCGAGCAGCATGTCTGGTGCACGACCTGCTCTGGGATCTCGGCGATGCCCGGCTCCGGGAGAGAAGACGACCAATCCTGTTCGCCTGCCGCCTCGGCTCCACCGACGCCTTGGACCGCGTCGAGGGCGTGCTGACCGCTCGGGCGGGGCGTGCCGACGGCGTGCTGCTCACGACCTCGACAAATCAGTCGGGCGGTGCGGCTGCCTGGACGGCATCGGATCCTCCACATTCGCGACTGCCTCGATCAGGGCGCGCGGCATTTCGCGCTCGACCTGGACGTGATCGCCGGCGTGCGACCCGAGGCGGGGCCCACCGGGCAGGATGCGGTGGTGATGGGCGCGGGAGGCGGCTGGATTCGCATTCATGACCGGGAATATCGGTTCCGTGGCCTGATTCAGCGCTCGATCGTGGAGCAGGTCTACGAAGCTTGGCGCAACGGCGTCGGGCGGCTGCGTACGCAGGACGTCCTCGAAACGGCCGAATCCTCGGCAAGGCAGCTGGCCCACGCCTTTAAAGGCCGCCCCGACTTCAAAGACATCATCGGCTACGATGAGGGGTTCTGCTGGCTGAAGGTCGACTAGCCGAGCTCGCCATCGCTCCGAAGCCGCAGGCCGCCGGTGGGCGGCGTTTTTTTTGCCCCGCGGCCGATTCCTAACCTAACCTTTCTCCTAACCAGCTCCGAACCTTCTCCGAACCTCGGCCTCGCTAGCCTCGGCGCGTGCTTTCGCAGCAGCAGGAGCCGCCGAGCATGACGACCCAACACATCAACCAGAACCAGCTCGCTGAGCGCTGGAACCTCAGCCCGCGCACACTGGAGCGCTGGCGCTGGCTGGGCGAGGGCCCGCCGTTCCTGAAGCTCGGCGGCCGTGTAGTCTACCGCATCGAGGACGTCGAGGCCCATGAGGCCGCGCAGCTGCGCGACAGCACCGCCGCACCCCTTCCCATGCGGCCCGCCGCTTAAGCGACCGCTTTCATGCCGGGCCTTCGGGGGAATGCAAGACCCGCAAGGGAAATACCCCGACCGCACGAGCTCCGGGGCGGCGTCGGGGCCCGGCAGCAGCATCCAGAAGACGGCATCGGGAGCGTGACGGCAACCAAGGAGCACGCTCGATGACGGATGGCATCAGCCTCCAGAGCATCTCGGACCGGTCGCCGGACCGGATCGCATTGCTCGACACCGACATCCTGGCGCGGCTCGGCCGCGAGCTGGCCGATGCCAAAGCATCCCTGGCCGACGTCGAGGCCAGGCTCGGCGCCGCCCTCGACTACAAGTACGGCGAGAAGGCCCGCGATCGGCGTCTCGCCGATGGGCAAGGACAGCGGCAGCGTCCGCCTCGACGACGGCGACTTCGTGATCGTCGCCGATCAACCGAAGCGGGTCGAACGGGATCAGCGGGAGTGGCCGCCGTGGTCGTCCGCATCCGGGACGCCGGCGACGACCCGGCGGAGTACGTGAAAACCAGGCTGGAGGTGAGCGAGCGCGCCTACACCGCCTGGCCGCAGCGGATCCGGGCGATCTTCGAGCCGGCGCGGACGGTCACCTTCGAGGTGCGGGCGAGCGAGGTCGCGAACCCGCGCCCGAGTGATCAGCTCACCGTCGGCGGTGAGGTGTTCGTCGCCCAGGGCGAGCCCGAGCGGCGCGACCCTGATCGGCTCGTGTGGAACCTCGACGCGAGGCGGGCATGAGCTGAGCCTCATGTCCCCTCATGTCCGCTTGTCGGACGCAGACCCTTTCGTAGGCTCGAAGGCTGAAATTGAGCCACCGTGACCGCTGCTGAGATGGTCACCGTCGTTGCTGCCACCGGTTCCTCCAGAGGATGAGGCCGAACCCGCCGACGCCCGTGATCGGGAGGATGAGGTCCTGAGGGATGGGAAGGATCCAGGCGGTCGCGCCGGCGACGAGGCTCCAAAGCAGAGGGGCGACGGCGAGGCGCAGCGGCGTTCTACGCTTCGTCAGCAGCAGCAGCCCCAAGGTGAATGCCGCCGTCGGGCCGGGTGCCAGTCCGACCAGGCGCACGCTCTGCCAGCCTTGACCCGTGAGCCAGTCGCCGAGTGGAAAGGCGGCCATGGCGGCAATGGCCATCACGAGGCCGATCCAGCCGAAGAGGTCGGGGCGAAAGCGAAAAGTGAGCCGGCCCCGGACCACGCCAGTCCAAGCAATGAGCAGACCCTCGACCACGAAGATGACGCCGTAAACCGGGGCGGCGAAGTCGATCTTGGCCCAGCGCAGAAGGTAATAGGTGATGCCGATCCACAGCCAGGCGGCCGCGAGTAGCATTGCCATCGCCTGGTCGCCGAACCGGACCGGCCGCAGCGTCAAAAGGATCGTGGCAAGCGCCAGGATGCAGGCGACGATCGGCAGCGGCCAGAAGGCACGGTTGTACTGCTCGAAACTCGAGAAGAGGACGTCGGCTGTAAACGGCAGCATCGCGCCTGGCTCCTGGTGGACCGAAGTCCGATCTCGCCGCCGCGCGGGCTGGAACCTGAGGCCAACTCCTACAAGCTCTCGACGTAGCGGATCATCCGCGCGCGCAGCGCCTGATCGGGCAGCCGGCCGTAGAGGGCGCCCATGTTCTCCTGCATGTGGTCAACGCGCGAGGTCGCCGGAATGGCGCAGGTGACGGCGGGGTGGGAGACCACGAACTTGAGGAAGAACTGGGCCCAGTTGGCGCAATCGAATTCCTCGGCCCATTGGGGCAGCGGATGCTGCGCGAACAGAGCGAACAGCTCCTTGCGCCGGAACGGCCGGTTGACGAGCACTGCGAGCCCCCGCTCCGCGGCGAGCGGCAGGAGGCGCCGTTCCGCCTCGCGGTCCAGGATGTTGTAAGTGAACTGCACCGCATCGAGCGGCTGCTCGGCCATCGTCTTCTCGAGGGCGTCGTGGCGGCGGCCATGCGACGTGGTCATGCCGATGTAGCGGATCCGACCCTCGGCCTTGTCCTGCAAGAGCGTCTCGAGATGGCCCTCCCAGCTCAGCATGTTGTGAATCTGCATGAGGTCGAACCGCTCGACACCCCACAGCTCACGCGATCGCGCCATCTGGCCGGGCCCGAACCACTTGAAGGGCGTCCACACCTTGGTGGCCGAGAACAGGGTTTCGGTGTTCTCGAGGCCCGCGAGACAGTAGCCGATCACCGCCTCGGACGTGCCGTACATCGGCGACGAATCGATCACACCGCCGCCCATCTCGAAGAAGGTCCCGAGGACCTTCCGGCGATGGTTACGGAGTTCCTCGTCGTCACCGACGTTGAAGGTGATCCACGACCCCATGCCGATCACCGGCACCCGCTCGCCGGTTGCGGGAATCGCTCTCGTCAGCATCGGCCCCATCGCGGATCGGGTTCCGGCGCGGCGGGTGGATCCCAGACCGATGGCGGCCGCCGCGCCGAGCGCGCCCAGCGTCCCTAGACCGAACTTTACCCCGATTTTCGACGAAATGATTGAGATTGCACGGGGATTTTTGCGTGCACTGACTACAGGGCGGGCTTGAGGCCGAGCAGATCGAGGACGCGCTGCTGGAGCGGGGTCGGGGTGGCGAGCAGTT
>JBKPDM010000342.1:0-9103 GCA_046727895.1 Pseudomonadota bacterium
CCCCAGGCCCCCAACACCGTCGCCGAGTCCTCACAACCGTAGTGCTAAGGCCGCCTGCGCGCGTAAGCGGGGCAGAAGGCCGGGCGGCGATTGAATTTTTAGGCTTCCCATACCGCTCTGGTTGTGATTCAAAATGATGCATGTTGCTGCCCGGAGATGTCAGGATCGAGGGCCGTTCGCCACAGGACCTGCGACGGCTGGTGGCCGAGCTGCTCGGCGAGATGGTCAGGCTGCGTGATGAGAACGCGGCGCTCAAGGAGGAGATCGCCCGCCTCAAGGGGCTGAAGGGACGGCCCAAAGCTGAAGCCGTCGGGGATGGAGCGCGCGACGCCGGGGCCAGCGTCGCGCGCCAAGACCAAGCGGTCGAGGCGCAGCACGATCGCCAAGCGCGTGGTCCACGAAGAGCGAGTGCTGGCGATCAGCGCGCCGCCCGGCTCGCGGTTCAAGGGCTACGAGGAGTTCGTGGTCCAGGACCTGCGCCTGGAGGCGCGGGTGATCCGCTACCGCCGCCAGCGCTGGCTGACGCCCGACGGCAGGACGCTGGTGGCCCCGCTGCCGGCGGGCGTCCAAGGTCACTTCGGGCCAGAGTTGCGCCGCTTCGTGCTGCTGCAGCATCACCAAGGCCAGGTCACGGCCGAGCGGATCACGGCGTTCCTTGCCGGTCTGGGCGTGGCGATCTCCAAGCGTCAGGTGGTGCGGCTCCTGACCGCCAGGAGCGCCGCCCTGATCGCCGAAGCCAAGGCGGTACTGCGCGCCGGCCTGGCGACCGCGCGCTGGATCACGGTCGACGACACCGGGGCACGCCATCAAGCCAAGAACGGCGTGACGACCCAGATCGGGGACGAGCACTTTGCCTTCTTCGCCACCAGCTTCTCCAAGAGCCGGCGGAACTTCCTGGAGATCCTTCGTGCCGGCCACGACGACTACATCATCAATGACGCCGCGCTCGCCTACATGCGTGACCACAACCTCGCCGGTCCGGTGATCGACCAGCTCGCCGGGCACTCGATTCGGCGCTTCGCCGATCGACCGGCTTGGCACGCGCACCTCGAGGCGCTCGGGGTCACCCGGCTCGAGGTGACGCCGAATCCCGTCAAGCTCGCCACCGAAGGCGCGCTCTGGGGCAGCATCCGCAGCCACGGCCTGCTTGATGAGACTGCCATCATCTCCGACGACGCCGGCCAGTTCCGAATAGGCACCCACGCGCTCTGCTGGGTGCACGCCGAGCGGCTGGTGCACCAACTGATCCCGTTCAACGACCGCCAGCGGCTGGCCATCGAGTTGGTCCGCCAGCTGATCTGGTGGTTCTACGCCGATCTCAAGGCGTACAAACGCGACCCATGCCGCAAGCGCAGAGCCCAGCTGCGCACCCGCTTCGATCGGATCTTTCGGCGCCGCACCGGCTTCGTCACCCTCGACCGTCTGCTGGCTCGCCTCCACGCTCGCAAGGACGAGCTCTTGCTGGTCCTCGACCGGCCCGAGATCCCGCTCCACACCAACGGCTCCGAAAACGACATCCGTTGCCACGTCACCAAGCGCAAGATCTCCGGCGGTACCTGGTCAGAGGCCGGCCGCGACGCCCGCGATGCCTGCCTCGGTCTGATGAAGACCTGCCACAAGCAGGGCCTCACCTTCTTCGACTATCTTGGTGCCCGGCTCGGCGTCCCCGGCGCCCCCCTCCTCCCGCCTTTGCCCGACCTGATCCGCGCCCGTGCATCCCTCTGACCGCCCGGCCTTCTGCCCCGCTTACCCTGCGCGCCCTGTAAGCGTCTGATAATCCGATCCTTTTCGAATCGCGGTGTTGAAGATGGGTCATGGGCAATGCTGGCACGTAGGACCGGTTGATGGAGGGCGAGACCCGGCGGCTCATCGCCTCGACCTCCGCCCTGCCAAAGGGCGGCCACCTTCCAAGCGCTCGATCTTGGCCTCCAGCAGCTCGGTCTCCATGGTCAGCTCACCGACCTTGGCCTTCAGGCGACCGATCTCGAGGTCGCGACCGGTTTAAACAGCCTTCGAGGCAGCCGTATTTTTCCCAGGAAGATCAGACCGCGTCTAACCAGACGTTATGGGATGGGAAGAGAGTGAGGTTCTTGAGACCCTGAAAGGGAGTTATCAATTACGCTCTACGGGCGATGGGTTTTTGGATCTGCGGAGGAGATCATGACCGTAAGAATCGGCAGTTCGAAGATGGTCATTCGGGTCATCGCATGGCTCTTGGGAGTTGCGCTGCCTGCAGCACCGCCCGCAGCTGCTCAGACTGCCAAAGACCTGGTGGGAACCTGGACGATTGTTACGGTCACGGCTGAGCAGGGTGGGACCCAGGTTGAGCCGTATGGTTCCGATCCAAAAGGCATCCTCATGTTCGATGAGAACGGCCGCTATAGCCTGGTCTTGCTCCGTCCCGACCTGCCCACGTTTGCGTCCAGCAACCGGACGGCAGGAACCCCGGAGGAGAACAGGGCAGTGGTTGAGGGCAGCATCGCCCATTTTGGTACCTACGCGGTCGAGGGTGGCGACACCCTCATCTTGCGCATTGCGGCCGCTACGTTTCCAAACTGGAGCGGAGCCGAGCAGAAACGACCGTTCACTCTCACAGGGGGCACACTCGAGTACACGGTCCCAGTAGCATCGGGTGGGGGCACGGGCCGAGTGGTCTGGACCCGGGCCAAGTAGATATCAGCATCGTCGCGCATCCGGCTGAACCTTATATTAGAAAGGGCCATCTGCCCTCTGAAGCTCAAGGGCGGCAAGGGGCCCGCTCCACGGCTCAAAGATATCGGACCGAGAGAAAGCCCAGCACGATCAGCGCCGCGAAACCGGTGGTGACCAGCGTCAGGCGCGCCTCGATGAAGTCGCGGATCGGCGCGCCGTACCAGCGCAGCAACCCGGCCACCAGGAAGAAGCGCAGGCCGCGGGTCAGGATCGATGCCAAAATGAAGACCGGCAGGCTGAAATGGGCCATGCCGCTGGCGATGGTGACGAGCTTGTAGGGGATCGGCGTCAGGCCCTTGATCAGGATGATCCATAGCCCCCAACGATTATAGGCGGCCTGGTATTCGGCGACGCGATCGGCGAGGCCATAGAGCTCGATGATCCGCTGGCCGACCGTCTCTAGCAGCGCGTAGCCGATCAGATAACCTGCAAGGCCGCCCGCCACCGAGGCCACGGTCGCGACCATGGCGATCCTCCATGCATCGCGCGGGCGGGCCAGCACCATCGGCACGATCATCGCATCGGGCGGGATCGGGAAGATCGAGCTCTCGAGGAATGCCACGATGCCGAGCGCCTGCAGGGCGTGTGCCGAGGCCGCCTGCCGCATCGCCCAATCGTAGAACCGTCTGATCACCGCTGAACGCTCCTTCCTGGCCGCGTTAAGAGAGCCCGTGTCCGACCACCGGGAGCGAGCTGGCGGCCTCGCCGGCCCCCTTCGGCCTTCGGCCTCGCTGCTGGGGTCGGCTGCCTGCTGGCCATAGCCGAGCGTCCGCTCCGCGGCCAAGTGTTCTAGGCCTCGCCGAGGCCACCACGGCGCGGAGCATAAAAGCACGATCCGGGACGAGGTGCTGAAGGCGAATGCCGCCTACGCCCATCCTTCGGCGACAAAGCCAAGCTCACCATGCCGCCGGCGCGCCGCTTCGGGGTGCTGACCTGCATGGACGCGCGGCTCGATCCGGCGAAGATTTGCCCGGCTCGCTGAGGGCGACGCTCACGTCATCCGCAACGCCGGCGGTCGCGCCAGCGACGATGCGATCCGCTCGCTCGGGATCTCCTACAAGCTGCTCAGCACGCGCGAGTGGTTCGTGATCCACCATAGCGGCATGGAGATCTTCACCGACGGGATCGTGCGCGGTCTCCTCGCGTCCAGCGCTGACCACGGCAATTATACCGTACGAGGCGCTCGATACCATGGTGCCGTAGCCTTCAGGCGGGCCGCACCGGGGTCTGACAGGAACGATCCGCGATGACCGGAGGGACAAACAACTTCTATCGCACCGGCCAGAAGAGCGGGATGATCACGGTCGCGACCAACCAGAGCAGGATATTCAGCGGTAGGCCGACCTTGACGAAGTCGATGAATTTGTAGCCACCGGCGGCATAAACCAAAGTGTTGGTGGCGTAGCCGATTGGGGTGGCGAAACTGGCTGAAGCGGCGAACATCACCGCCACCACGAAAGGGCGGGGATCCACCCCCATCTGCTGGGCGATCGCGATCGCGATCGGTGTGATTAGGAGCGCCGCCGCATTGTGGCTCATGCATTCGGTTAGGCACGAGGTCAGGAAATAGACCATCGACAGCACGAACACCGGGCCGAAGCTGCCGACCAGGGCGACCATCTGGTGGACGATCAAGGCACCCGCGCCACTGGTCTCCATCGCGGTGCCGATTCCCATCATGCCGAAGATCAACATCAGGATCGGCCAGTTGACCGCGCGGTAGGCCTCCTCTGGATCGACGCAGCCGAGCAGGATCACGGCGGTGACCGCCATCAACGCGGCACCCGCGATCGGCAAGATTTCGAAGGCCGACAGCAGCATCACCGCGATCACGGCCAGGACGGCGATCCACGCCTTCCGGCGCCGGAACGGGCGCTCGGTCACTTCGGTCAAGTTGATCAGCTCACCGCCCTCGAAGAGCCGCTTGAGCCCGTCGGTCGGTCCTTCCAGCAGGATCGTGTCGCCGAAGGCAAGCCGGACCTGGGGAAACCGCGCTTGCAGGTTCTCGTTGCGCCGATGGATCGCGAGGATGCGCACCTCGAACAGGCGGCGCAGGTCGAGCTCGGCGACCCGCCGTCCGGCGAAACTGGAGCGCGGGCCGACGATGCCCTCCATCATGCGCGCGTCCTTGGTGGCGATCTTTTCGAGCGCCTGCGGAGCGCCCGCCCCCAACACGACCTCGCCGGATTCCCGCAGCTCCACCACATCCGCGGCACCGGTGCGCAGGACCAGCCGGTCGCCGGCCGCCAGGGCCAGCACATCCGCCGCCGGCTCGATCGATTCACCGTCCCGCACGAAGTCGACCACCGTGAAGCCGCGGTTGCGGGTCAGCCCGGCCTCGTCGAGGGTCCGACCGATCAACGTCGAACCGTGGGGCAACAGAACCTCGGTGAGGAACTTGCGCTGGGACAGGTCGATCAGCGCCGAGGACAGGGTCGGCCGCTCGGGCAGCAGCCGGCAGCCGATGAAGTGCAGGTAGAGCACGCCGATCACGCCGTAGATCGCGCCGGCAGCAGTGATCTCGAACATGCGAAACGGCGGCAGGCCATGGGACTGGGCGACGCCGTCGACCACGATATTGGTCGAGGTGCCGATCAGCGAACAGGTCCCGCCCAGGATGGTGGCGAAGGACAGCGGCATCAGCATGCGCGACGGCACGGTGCCCAACGAATGCGCGAGCTGGATCACCACCGGCGTCATGATCACCACCATCGCCGTGTTGTTGGTGAACACCGAATGGAGCAGGCACAACAGCATCACGACCAGCAACGCCTGCTGCGGCGACCGCCAGGGCACCCGTGCCAGGCGGCTGCCGATCCCGTTGATCACGCCGGTCCGGTCCAGTGCCGCTGAGAGCACGAACAGGCAGGCGACGGTGAACGGCGCCGGGTTGCTGAACACCTTCAAGAGATCGTTGGTCTTGAGAACGCCGCACGCGATCAGCGCGACCGAGCCGCAAATCGCCACCAGGTCGGCCGGCATCCGTTCGCGGACCATGCCGACGATGACCAG
This sequence comes from Pseudomonadota bacterium, assembly GCA_046727895.1. Classification (GTDB taxonomy): domain Bacteria; phylum Pseudomonadota; class Alphaproteobacteria; order Geminicoccales; family Geminicoccaceae; genus DATAOG01. The sequence continues at coordinate 5,725 of JBKPDM010000342.1, forward strand.
CAGGACGACCGCCAGGACGATGACGACCTGCAGGGATTGCCAACTCAACAAGTGATAGCTTTCCGAGTGCGAGGGTTCACGTGGTCGTACAAGATCAGGGGAGGTTCCGGCCAATGTGCCGTGGAGGCAACTCCAGTTGCACACCGCGCAACCTCTACAGGCGGTAATAGACCTGCTCCCACCAGACCACGAAACCGGCGCCCAGGGCACCGAGTGGCGCCAGGGCGATCGCTACGGCAAGGACGACGGCTCGACCGCGCATTGTCGTGCCTCCCCATGGGCGTGGCCAGCATGGCTTTTCCAAGACCTGCAACGGGGAGCGGGGCCCCGATTGATTTCATGGGTCGGCGCCGCGGAAGGCAAAGCGGTCGGCGCCGGAGGCAAAAGCCGTCCGCGCGATTCCGAGGACAAGCGCGCTCCGGTCGCTTGGGCGCGCGGACAGCACGACCGGGGGCCGCAATTGCCAGCGCGATCATTGCCGCGACGCCACCGACGAACCAACCGGAATCACGTAAGCCAGCGATCTGTCGTGACATGACGCTGCACCTTCTCGGTCAGCCCGTCCGAGCTCCACAACCTCAGCTGCCACTCTCCGGCGAGGTCACCCCGATCAGGAATGCGCACACTTTGCCACCATCTTTGCGCCTCGCGGGCGTGTTCTCGTCCGCCATGAAGCAAAACGGGTACACCTCAAGGATGCGCAGGCCGCCGTCGTTCCAGGGCGCCAAGCGGTAGAGGAGGCGCTCTCCCAGGAGAACCAGCTGATTATAGATGGGGCGGCACACCGGTTCGCCCACGCTGTTCTTCTCCTTCGCATAGCTGGCCAGCAGTGCGTCGGCCAACTCGTAGCTCTCGGCGTTCGCGACGCTGAGCGCCTGGTCCTTCTCGTCACACGCCTGTGATCCGCCGACCATGACCACGGTGTTGCTCAGGTCAGTCGCGCTCGCGACAAACGGCGAGAGGAGCAAAAGCACAGAGAGCGCCCAAGACAACGGTTTCACCGGGTCTCGCATCGCCAAGGAACTCCGCAGTCAAGGGACTGAGCCGATCGATCCGCGCGTTTCCTGCCGACTCGAGATGAGAATTGCTAGTTCGGGCAACGCCGGTCAACAGAGGAATTTGCAAAGGATCGCGCTCTCAACGAGTCATCGACGAGTGCGCGGCCGGTCGTGTCGCGCGAAGGTCGTGGAAATTGGGCGGCGCGGGCACCGAGGGACATGGTGGGGTGGATCAGGCGGTGAGGTCAAGATCGGTGGGTGCGCGGTCGAGGGTCGGTCAACCGTCGACCCGACGCATGATGATCTGACCGGTCGCCAGAAGCGCCCAGAACAGCATGGCGGCGGTCTCGGCACACGGCAGCAGGCACTGGGTCTTGATCCGGCGCTTGAACGCTTCGTGCAAGCGCTCGATGGCGTTTGTAACCGGCATGATGCTCTCGGCGCCGCCGCGGTCGGCGAGGATCGGATGATCCTCGCGTATGGTGCGACCATTCGGGCTGCGGGGCGCTGGGAGCATGAAGCGTGGGCAGGCCGTCGATGGACCCTGAGTTGGATCACCGCCTGCAGGGCCGTGATGGTCAGCCTCGCGTCGATGGCGTACCCGATCACGCGACGCGACCAGGCATCTATTGGGAGGGCGAAGAGGGCGATCGGCAAAGTCGTCATCTGCTTGCCTCGCTAGGCTCGCCCATCCCAGGCATGCAGCGCGCGCAGACGCGGCGTCTTCTTGTTCTGGTGTTCGCTCATCCGCATGAGCAAACCGTGAAGCACGTCGATCGACTCGCCGAGGTAGGGCCCCTTGTTCAGCATCACGCATTCGGCCCGGGCGGACATCGCCGCGTCCGTCATCTCACCCCGCACGAAGGTCCCCTTCTTACGCAGGCTCTCCAGGACCTCCGTCGCCCAGACCACGGGAACGTGCGCCGCCTCGCAGAGCCACAAAAGCTCCTCCTGCATCTCGGCCAGGCGGGCAAAGCCAATCCCGAGTGCAAGGTCGCCCCGTGCGATCATGACGCCGAAGGGTTGCCATCGCGCCGCCTGAACGATGATCTCTGGCAGGTTTCGGATCGCGCGCAGCGTCTCCACCTTGGCGATGAGACCGAGGCGCCGCCAATCGGCTCGTCGGGCCGCCATCTCCTCCTGCAGGCAGGCAACGTCATCCGGCCGCTGCACAAAACTGTAGCCGATCATGTCAACCTCGCGCACGGCGAAGTCCAGGGCTACGAGGTCATCCGGCATCAATGGGGCGAGCCCGAGATCGGTATCAGGGAAACAGAGCCCCTTTTCGGGCTTGAGCTTGGCTCCTTTGGGCCCGGTCCGGAGCACGCGCACAAGCACGCCCTCGCCCCGAAGCTCCTCGATCTCTCCCTGAAGCTTGCCATCGTCGAACCACATGGTGTGGCCCGGAGCGAGCCGGTCCAGAACTTCCGGAAGCGTGCAGGACGCCTGGTTAGGAAAGCCCTCATCGTCGATCAGAGAGCCTCGGATGAGCATCAGGTGGTCGCCCGGTTTCAGACGCCGACGGTCGGCGAGCGCGACGGCGCTGGTGCGGCAGGACGGACCGGCGAGGTCAAACAGGATGCGCAGAGCGCGTCCGCACACCTGGCCTGCGCGACGCACGTTTGCCACCATGCGCGCCCAGAGGTCCGGCGTGTCGTGAGCGCCATTGATCCGGGCGACGTCCATGCCGCGCCGCGCGTGGTCGATGACCAGATCCGCGTCGTCGGCCGCCTCCGCCCCAAAGGTCACCATTATGGCTCGTCGGCGCGGCTCGCGGCGGCCGAACAGCTCGGCGCTGTTGCGCCCGAGTAGACGCTCGCCGCGGTAGAAGGCACGCGCGCTGGGGAATGGCGCCTTGTCGTCGGCATGGGGACCGAGCGCTGCAATCACGGCGTCCAGATTCGCCAACACTCGGGCCTCGAGGCGACCGAGCGACGACAGTCCAAGCAGCGTCAGCTCGTCCTGCAGGTCCCGCAGGTCGCGACGACGCAACGCCAGATAGTGCGCCAGGTTGGCTGCGCCGAGCTTGAAGACGTGACGCTCAAAGGGGCGCCGCCAGCGCTCGAGCGTCTGCTCCCCTTCGACCGCTACATCGACACGCAGTTGTCGGAGAGTGGCAAGTAGCTCTACAGGCGCACGCGCCCGGAGCGTTTCCGGCTCGAGCAGACGAAGCGACCAGTCCGACATCTCCGCCCCTGGGGGAATGCGGCCCCGCTCTTATCCGAAATGCCGCGCACGAGAGCCTCTGGCAGGGCCAGCGATTCACGTCTTCGTCGCCAAGAATCCAGCCTCCGCCAGCAAGCAACGTTTTTTATGACAATTTTGTGACAATCCAAGTGATGACGCTCACCTCGATCCTGACCGACCGGACGTTCACGAGT
>JBKPDM010000343.1:0-10844 GCA_046727895.1 Pseudomonadota bacterium
GTCTTCAAGCCGCCCCGGGAGCCAACGGTCGGCGAACAGATAACGGGATTCGGCTGGATTGGCCAGAGGTGGTTCATATATCAGCAGGATGTTCGAAAATGGGAGCACGCGCATGAGTCGTCCCCGCCAGCGGGCCGAGCCGGCCCTCGCGGAGGCAGCGGCCACTGGCCTGCCCGAATGGGATCTCGCGGACCTCTATCGCTCGCCCGACGCGCCGGAGGTCGAAGCGGATCTGCGGCAGGCGCTGACCGCCGCCGAGGCGCTCGAGGGCGAGTTCAAGGGCAGGCTGGCTGAGCTCGACGGCCCGGCGCTCGCGGCTTTGATCGCGCGCTTCGAGCGGCTCGAAGAGCAGCTCGGCCGGCTGATGAGCTACGCCCAGCTGCTGCACGCCGCGAAGACCGACGATCCCTCGATCGGGCGCTTCTTCCAGACCGTGCACGAGCGCGTCAACCAGATCGGCACCAAGCTCCTCTTCGTCACCCTCGAGCTCAATCGGATCGAGGATCCGGCGCTCGAGGCGAAGCTCGCCGAATCGCGCGCGCTCGCGCACTATCGGCCGTGGCTGCGCGACGTGCGGAGCTTTCGCCCGCATCAGCTCGACGACGAGATCGAGCGGGTCCTGCACGAGAAGTCGGTCACCGGACGGAGCGCCTGGATCCGGCTGTTCGACGAGACCATGGCCGGGCTGCGCTTCCCCCTTGCCGGCAAGGAGCTGACCAGCGCCGAGATCTTCGACCTCCTCTCGGACAAGGATCGGGCCAGGCGCGCCGCGGCGGCGAGCTCGATCGCGACCGTGCTCGAGCGCAACGTCCGCCTGTTCGCGCTGGTCACCAACACGCTCGCCAAGGACAAGCAGATCGAGGACGGCTGGCGCCACTTCGCGCACCCGATCTCCAGCCGCAACCTCGCCAATCAGGTCGAGGACGAGGTCGTCGACGCGCTGATCGGCGCCGTCAAGGATGCGTTTCCCCGCCTCTCGCACCGCTACTACGCGATCAAGGCGCGCTGGCTGGGCTTGGACCACCTCGAATATTGGGACCGCAATGCGCCCTTGCCCGAGGATGCCGATCGGCGGGTGCCCTGGCCGGAAGCGAAGGTCATCGTGCTCGACGCCTACCGGCGGTTCTCGCCGGCGCTGGCGGGGATTCTCGATCGTTTCTTCGCCCACGGCTGGATCGACGCAGCGCTCCGCCCGGGCAAGGACGCGGGCGCCTTCTGTCATCCGACCGTGCCGAGCGTGCATCCCTACGTCCTGATGAATTACCAGGGCCGCGCGCGCGACGTCATGACCCTGGCGCACGAGCTCGGCCACGGCGTGCATCAGATGCTCGCCGCACAGCAGGGCCCGCTGATGGCCGGCACGCCGCTCACGCTCGCCGAGACCGCCTCGGTGTTCGGCGAGCAGCTGACCTTCCGCTCGCTGCTCGACGCCGAAGATGATCCGGTCCAGCGCCGCGTCATGCTCGCCGGCAAGATTGAAGACTCCCTGAATACCTTGGTCCGGCAGATCGCCTTCGTCGATTTCGAGCGCCGGGTGCACGAGGCGCGCCAGAAGGCCGAACTGACCGCCGACGAGCTGGGGCAGGTCTGGCTCGATGTGCAGACCGAGAGCCTGGGGCCGGCCTTTCGCTTCGACGACAGCTATCGGGTCTTCTGGAGCTACATCCCGCACTTCATTCATGTGCCGTTCTACGTCTACGCCTACGCGTTCGGCGACTGCCTGGTGAACTCGCTCTACGCGGTCTACCAGGCCGAACCGGAGGGTTTCCAGGAGCGCTATCTCGAGCTGCTGCGCGCCGGTGGCACGCTTCGCCATCGCGAGCTGTTGGCGCCATTCGGGCTCGACGCCTCGGATCCCGGCTTCTGGGCCAGGGGGCTTGGCGTGATCGAGGCGCTGATCGAACGGCTCGATAGCGAGATGGCGACCTGAGCGTGGCCGACGGCTCGAGCAGCCCGCCCGAGAACACCCTCTCCGGGCGGATGTGGCGGTATGCCCAGGTCTCCGGCGCGATGGGCGGCCTCGCGGCGCGGCTCGCCGGTGCGCGCTATCTCGGCCTCAGCATCGATCGCGCCTCGCACGCGGAGGAGTTGCGCGCGGCTCTGGGCGGCCTCAAGGGGCCGCTGATGAAGGTCGCGCAGCTGCTGGCGACCATCCCCGAGGCACTGCCCAAGGAGTACGCCGCCGAGCTCGCCCAGCTGCAGTCGCAGGCGCCGCCCATGGGCCGGCCGTTCGTGCGCCGCCGCATGGTGGCCGAGCTCGGCCCCAACTGGCAGGACAAGTTCCAGTCGTTCGAGCTCGAGGCGGCGGCCGCCGCCTCCCTCGGCCAAGTCCACCGCGCCGTCGCCCGGGACGGGCGCCTGCTCGCCTGCAAGCTGCAGTATCCCAACATCGAGAGCGCGGTCGAGGCCGACCTCGCGCAGCTTCGCCTCGTGTTCAGCGTCTACCGGCGCTACGACGGCTCGATCAATCCCGAGCGGATCTACGACGAGCTCGCCGAGCGGCTGCGCGAGGAGATCGACTACCGGCGCGAAGCGAGGCACGTGGCGCTCTACGCCCACATGCTGCGCGACGAGCCGGCCGTGCACGTCCCCGAGGTCTATCCGGAGCTCTCGACCGGGCGGCTCCTGTGCATGACCTGGCTGGACGGCCGGCCGCTGCTCCAGCTCAAGGACGCGCCGCAGGAGCAGCGCGACCGGATCGCCTACAACATGTTCCGCGCCTGGTATGTGCCCTTCTACAACTACGCCGTGATTCACGGCGACCCGCACCTCGGCAATTACGCCGCCCGGCCGGACATGAGCATCAACCTGATCGATTTCGGCTGCATTCGCGTCTTCCGGCCGGAACTCGTGCAGGGCGTGATCGATCTCTATCACGCGGTCCGCGACGGCGATGAGGAGCTGGCGGTCCACGCATACGAGACCTGGGGCTTCTCGGACCTCAGGCAGGAGGTGATCGAGACCCTCAATCTCTGGGCCGCGTTCATCTACGCGCCACTTCTGGAGGACCGGCCGCGGCTGATCGAGGAGACCAATTCGGGCGCCCAGGGCCGGCGGGTCGCGTTCAACGTGCAGCGGCGGCTGCGCGAGATCGGCGGCGTGACGCCACCACGCGAGTTCGTCCTGATGGACCGGGCCGCGATCGGCCTCGGCTCGGTGTTCATGCACCTTCAGGCCCAGATCAACTGGCACCAGCTGTTCATGGACCTGATCAAGGATTTCGACCTCGCCGCCCTGGCGAAGCGCCAGACCGCGGCCCTCCGGGCCCAAGGCCTGCCGCTGCCGAGCTGACGCCGACGCTCAGGAGGCGTGCAGACGGCCTACGTGGTCACCACCGAACTTGAATCATAACACTGAGTACTATATCCTCGTCCTGCTCGCCCTCCCGGAGAGATGCTGCGAGTGTGAGGATCTTCGTTACGCGCTGGTTCGCGCGCTTCGCCCGCAGGGAATGCATCGCCGATACGGAGCTGCGCGAGGCAGTGCGCCGGGCCGGGCGGGGCTTGGTCGATGCGAACCTCGGAGGCGGCGTGTTCAAGCAGAGGATCGCGCGCCCGGGTGCAGGAAGGAGCGGTGGCTTCCGGTCGATCCTGATCTTCCGCGCGGGCGAGCGGGCGATCTTCGTTTACGGCTTTGCGAAAAGCGCCCGCGCCACGATCCGCCCGGACGAGCTGTTGGGCTTCAAACGGCTGGCCGCAGAGATGTTGGGCTACGACGATGCCGCTCTCGCCAAGGCTGTGACGAGCGGCGCCCTCGAGAAGGTGAGTTTGGGTGAGCAGAACCTATCGGAGTGATGCTCTCGCGGCGATCCACGGCACCGCCTCCGACCTTCACGACGCGGGCGTCATGGACAAGCAGACGCTGCGCGGCTTCGACGAACTCTGCCTCACGCCGGTGCGGCCGATGACGGCAGCGGACATCCGCGCGCTGCGTACCCGCGAGCGGGTCAGCCAAGCCGTCTTCGCGCGCTATCTGAACGTCACCACCGGCCTGATCAGCCAGTGGGAGCGGGGCGAGAAGCGCCCGGCCGGCGCCTCGCTCAAGCTCCTGAACCTCGTCGATCGCCACGGCCTCGCTGCGATCGCATGACAATGGACGATACGGCGCCTGCGTCGGCTCGAGTTCCGACCGTCGGGCGCCCGCGCGCTCGGCGTCGACCTGGAGGATCTTGAGCCGTGGCAGACGTGACCGCCGCAATGAGTCCTCACGGACCGGGCCGCGATCGGCCTCGGCTCGGTGTTCATGCACCTTCAGGCCCAGATCAACTGGCACCAGCTGTTCATGGACCTGATCAAGGACTTCGACCTCGCTGCCCTGGAGAAGCGCGAGACCGCGGCCCTCCAGACCCAGGGCCTGCCGCTGCCGAGCTGACACGCAGGTCAGCAGGCGAGGGCTCGAAGATGGCCCGCTGCGGCGTAGCTCAATATCCGCGTGTCACGCGTGATCAGGGTGGCGGGCACGGTGCGCGCGGTCGCGACGAGCAGGCGATCAGCGGGGTCGCCGTGGAAGGGCTCGGCCAGAAAAGAGGACGAGATTACTGCGGCGACGGCGAGCGGTGTCAGACGGGCCCCGGGCAGACCGAGCGCGCGCTCGAACCAGGGGAGCGGTTCGAGATCCAGGCGAATCCTGCCCTTGCGCACGAGCAGCCCGTTCTCCCAGGCCGAGACCGGAGAGATCAGGACTTCGCCGCGGGCGGCCGCATCGTCGATGGCCGCCGTCCTCTCGCGCGTCATCGGCGCGCCGCCGTCGAGCCAGAGCAGCGCGTGGGTGTCGAGCAGGATCATCAGCGGTGCAGGACGCCCTCCGCCGCATCGAGCGCCGCCTCGATCACGGGCTCGGTCAGACCGACCCCGGGCATCACCTCGACTGAGCCGCGATGCGCGCCCCAGAGTGTCGGCAGCTTGGTGTGCGGCGGCATCAACTCGGCAACCGGCCGGCCGCGTTGCGTGACCAGCACCCGACCGATGCGCCGGGCTTCGAGATCCCTGAAGATCGCGAGGCAACGCGCCTTGAACTCGGTGGCGCTGACGCGCAAAACGTCATCCATGTGAGCCAGTCCAAATGGTCAGTCCGCACTGACCAGATACGCTCGGGCCTACTCGCGCGTCTAGGAGTGTTCAAGATTCTCATTTGGGAGCGGATCATGCGACGAGCACTACTGGCTGTCTTCATGTCGGGCCTGCTGACCGCCGCCTGTGTAGCGCCTTCCCTCGCCCAGGCCGAAGAGCTGGTGCTGATCCGCGACGGCTTCGTGGTTCCATCCGGAAAGCTACTGCTGGTCGATGACATGTCAGTCGACTGCGTCATCGCGAGCGAGGTTTTTGACGAGGCGGTGTCCGGATGGCGCTCGAGCGCGCGCTGCTCCGGCCCGACCCCTGGAGCACCCGGGTGACGCGCCCCGTCGCGGCATCGAGCCGGGCCAGGAGGTTTGCCGGCGCGCCAGAAGTTGTCGGCGGGGTTGTCACCCACCGGAATCTTCTATAGCGCGCTTGCCCGGGCCGAAGCGCAGGCGCCAGATGTCCCCGACCTGCCCCAAGGGGCTCTTGCCATGGCGAACCATCGCCGCGTGCAGGCTCTGAGCAAGATTGAACTCGGCGTCGATCTTGGCGTGCTGGAGAACGTTGCTGGCCATCGCGCGTCTGATGCAGTCCGATGGCCCGATATCGCCGCACCCCTTTAACAAAGGGTGAAGCGGTCGCGGGGACGCCGGGTCGCCTGCCGCGGCGGCGCGGGCCCGCTCAGGTCAGGCTCAGCCGACGGCCGCGCTGAGCGGCTGCGACCAGGCGACCTTGTGCGCCAGGGCGGGCACTTCGGACGGCACGACCGGGCGACCGAGGAAATAGCCCTGCCCCTCGTCGCAACCGTAGCGGCGCAGCATGGCCAGTTGCTCCAGGCTCTCGATGCCCTCGGCCAGGACGTCGACGCCGAGCCCATGCGCCATGGCGATCACCGCGCGCGCGAGCGCCGCATCGCCTTCGTTGGTGTTGATGTCGCTGACGAACGAGCGATCGATCTTCACCCGCTTGATCGGAAACCGCTTCAGATAGCTGAGCGAAGAGTAGCCGGTGCCGAAGTCGTCCAGGGCCAGGCTGATTCCCATCCCGCTCAAGTCCCCGAGCAAGCGGGCGGTATGGTCGCCCTCCTGCATCAGCACGCTCTCGGTCAGCTCCAGCTCGAGCCACCTGGCATCCATGCCGGTTTCGCCCAGGATGTCACGGATGCGCTGCTCCAGACCGCTGCGCTGGAACTGGCGCGCCGACATGTTGACCGCCAGCCGCAGGCCCGGCAGCCGCGCCTCGCGCCACGCCCGGTACTGCAGGCAGGCGGCGCGCAGCGCCCAGACGCCGAGCGCCTCGATCAGACCGTTCTCCTCGGCGAGCGGCACGAATTCGTCGGGCAGGATGAGACCGAGCTCGGGGTGCTGCCAACGGATCAGCGCTTCGACGCCGACTATCCGACCGCTGTTGAGCGCAATCTGCGGCTGGTAGAGCAGCGTGAACTGATTCTGCTCCAGGGCGCGCCGCAAATGCTTCTCGAGAACCATCTGCCCGTGCACACGCACGTTCAGCATCGGGTTGTGCAGCTGGAGGCGGTTGCGGCCGCGCTCTTTGGCCCGGTAGAGAGCCATGTCGGCCGACCGGAGCAACTGGTCGGCCACCAGCCCGTCGGCCGGGTAAAGGCCAATCCCGATGCTCGCCGTGACGTACAGCTCGTGACCGCTGATATGGAATGGCGGTCGGATCGCCTCGAGGATCTTCTGGGCCGGTTTGACCGCGTCCTCGGCACTTTTCAAGCCACGCATGATGAAAATGAACTCATCGCCGCCCATGCGCGCCACAGTATCCTCCTCGCGCACGCTGGCGCGCAGGCGGCGGCTCAGCGCGACCAGGAGCGCATCACCGATCGCATGGCCGAGCGTGTCGTTGATCACCTTGAACCGGTCGAGGTCGAGGAACAGCACGGCCAGCATGTCACCGCGCCGCGCGCTGTGTTTGAGAGCGTCGGTGAGCCGATCGTCGAACAGAGCGCGGTTGGGCAGGCCGGTCAGAGCGTCGTGGGTCGCGTGATAGAGGATCAGTTCCTCGGCTTCCTTGCGTGCCGTGATGTCGCGCAGCGTGACGATGAAGGTGCGCGGGCCCTGCAGATCGAGCTCGGTGATCGAGAGCTCGAGCGGAAAGGTCGCATCGTCGTCTGCCCGCCGGCCGACCATTTCGAGCAAACTCTGGCTGGGCAGCGCTGTGATATCGACCGCGTTCGGCGCGCCCTCGAGATCACGCGATCCAGCACTGATCAGGTCGGCGAGCCGGCGTCCGATCATCGCCTCGGGTTCGTAGCCGAAGATGCGCGCGGCCGCCGGATTGGCGGACTCGACCGTACCGTCGCCGGTCACCGTGAGGATGCCGTCGATCACGGAATTCATGGTCGCGCGCAGCCGCCGCTCACCCTCCTCCACCGCGCGCTGGCGGCGCTTGCTCTCGGTGATGTCGGTGTACATGGTCACGGAGCCGCCATGGGGCGTGCGGAACTCGCTGATCGCGAGCCAGCGTCCGTCGCGAAGGCAGAGCTCCAGAGCCAAAGGCCCCTGGGGGTCGCGATGGCAGGCCAGGCGCTGGGCGAGCCAGCCATCCGCGGCCGCAGGATCACCGTGATGGACCAGCAGATGCTCGGACGTGAGGCGCGCCAGCTCCTCGAAGCGCGTGCCCAGCGCAATGCGATCCCGGAGCTCGCCGAACGGCTCGAGAAAGCGGCGATTGTGCAGCACCAGGCGATCGTTCGCGTCCCAGAGCGCGAAGCCTTCGGACATGGCCTCGGTCGGCTCGATCAACCGGTCCCGGGCCGCTTTCAACGCGGCGAGGTTCTGGGACAGGCGGTCGACCATGCTGTTGAACGCGCGCCCGACGCGCGCCACCTCGTCGCGGCCGGTGAGATCGACGCGGATCTCAGTATCGCCTTCCGCAACCAGATCCGCTGCGTGTGCCAGGCTCTCGAGCCGCCGCGTCAGGACGTAGCCGATCGCGAGACCTACCAGAGCGATCAGGACCATCCCGGTAATCGCGATGCCGATACCGAGGTTGCGGGTTTCGCGGTATGCGTCGATCAGGGGTCGATGCGAGAACTCGACCCCGAGCATGCCGAGACGACCGGCCGCGCTGAAGATGTCGACCCGGCGCCAGTAACGATACTCCCTCTCCGCCGCGCTCGGGAAATCCGTGCCGACCAGCCCCGGCTCAGTCGCCGCCACCACTCGACCGGAGTCATCCCCAACCACCACCGTCTTGATGCGCGGATCCCGTCTGGTCGTCTCGATGAAGGTCTGCAGCTCATCGAATTCATCGGTGAGCAGGGCCGCCCGGCTGAGATCGCCGAGCAACTCCAGGGTCACCTCCTCGGTGCTCGCGATCTGCATCCTGACGCTGTTCATCGAATGCCCGAGCGTCATCCACAGCACGACCGCGATCATTATTGTTTCGAGGACGAAGATCGTTGCGGCGATGCGGTATTTGAGCGACATCGCCGGTCATTTTTCGGCTAGCTTGTGCAGGCGTCTGTTGTACGCGCGCACCGGATCATAGTCCTGGTCGTGAGCCTCGACGAAACCCTTCCAGGCACCGATCGCCAGAATGTTCCTGCCCTGGGGCGTGTTCGGCCAATTCAGGATGCAGTGGCGCAGCGTCTCACGATCGCGGGCCGGGACCCGCGCGTGCACCGCAAATACGAAGTGATTGACCGCGGCCGTCTCCGCCAGCGGTCGCAGTTTCAACTGGCCGGCAGCGGGGATCTGTGACAGCACGAACCTCGGCACCGCACAGGCGTCGGCCGCGCCCATCACCACAGCCTGCAGACAAGAATGCTTGGTCCCGTAGTGGTGCAGAGTGACGTCCTTGCCGGGGTCGAGGCCAGCATCGGCGAGCGCAGCTTTGGTCAGCTCGCTGACCGCGGCAAGGGCTGGCGGCAGGGCCACGACCTTGCCCGCCAGATCGTGCAGGTTCTGCCATGATTCTTCTTGCCGAACCATCAGCACCGCGGTCAGTGGCTCGTTCAGCCGCGCCAGCGGCAGATACTCGTGCTTGTCGGCGGCGTCCACGTAGAAGAACGGATGCACGAAGATGACGTCGTAGGTCTCCGCGCTCAGCTCATCAGCGAATTTCTCGAAGGTCGTCTTGGTCCTGAGCTCGACCGGTTTGGCGAGATCCTCGGCGAAGCTCGCTGCCATCGGCCCGAAGATGCGGTCGATCGAAAGCGTGGGCAGGTAAGGGAAAACCCCGAAACGGTACCTGTCCTGAAAGGTTGGCTCGCCCGCCACGGCGTGCTGCAGCAGGATCAGAACCAGACTCGCCGGCAGGATGAACCACGATGCTGCGGCCCGCCACTCGAGACGGCCGCTCGCCGCACAGCAGACCGACGCGGTGAGGGACAGGCGCGACGAAGCTTGCCTGACGTCCTGAACCGCGGCCATGACGCCATCTCCCGGCAACCAGATGCGCCGGCGCTTCGCTGCACATGGTCGCCTTGCCCGACAAACTCTACGGTTACTGAAGGTCCGAAGCGTATCGCTGTTTACGCGAACTCGCCGGCCTCAGTCAAGCGCGGCGTGCCATGGCTCGGCCGACCATCCGGCTCTAGGCGAGCGCTGCGCAAACGGTTAGGGTCGCGGCCGAGCCTGGGCTTAGGCTGCGACGCCAAGCGGGGAGGATAGCTGCGCGATGAAGATCGGGGTGCCGAAGGAGCGTCGACCCGGCGAGCTGCGGGTCGCCGCCTCGCCCGATACGGTCAAGCGGCTGGTCGGTCAGGGGGTCGAGGTGCTGGTCGAGACGATGGCCGGGGCGAGCGCCGGGTTCGCCGACGAGGCCTTCGCCTCTGCCGGCGCGACCCTGGTCGGCGACGGCGCGCAGCTCTACCGTGACGCCGAGGTGCTGCTCAAGGTGCGCCGCCCCCTGCTCGCCGGCGAGGGCGAGGTCGACGAGATGGCGTGGCTGCACGAGGGCCAGGTGCTGATCGGCATGCTCAATCCGTACCAGAATCGCGAGCAGGTCGAGGCCTATGCCACGGCGGGCGTGATCGCGTTCGCGCTCGAGTTACTGCCACGCACCACCCGCGGCCAGGCCATGGACGTGCTCTCGAGCCAGGCCAATCTCGCTGGCTATCGCGCGGTGATCGACGGTCTCGCCGAGTTCGACCGGGTGATGCCGATGATGATGACCGCCGCCGGCACGGTGCCGCCCGCGAAAGTGTTCGTGATCGGCGCGGGCGTCGCCGGCCTGCAGGCGATCGCCACGGCGAGGCGCCTCGGCGCCGTGGTCTCGGCGACCGACGTCCGCCCTGCCGCCAAGGAGGAGATCGAGAGCCTCGGGGCCAAGTTCGTCGGCGTGGTCAAGGCAGAGGCCGCGACCGCCGGCGGCTACGCCAGGGAGCTCTCGGACGAGGACAAGAAGCAGCAGGCGGAGATGGTGGCGAAGCACATCGCCGGTCAGGACCTCGTGATCACCACCGCCCAGATCCCCGGACGGCCGGCGCCGCGGCTGGTCAGCCGGGCCATGGTCAAGAGCATGAAGCCGGGCTCGGTCCTGGTCGATCTCGCGGTCGAGAGCGGCGGCAACGTCGAGGGCAGCAAGGTGGGCAAGGTGGTCGATACCGGCGGCGTCAAGATCGTCGGTCATGCCAACGTGCCCTCGCGTCTGGCGCCGGCGTCCAGTTCTCTCTACGCCCGCAACCTGCTGAGCTTCGTCAGCCTCTTGATCGACCCCGAGACCAAGCAGCTGGTGATCAACGAGGCGGACGATCTGGTCAAGGGTACGCTGATCACCAAGGACGGCAAGGTCGTGCATCTGGCCTTGACCCAGAAC
>JBKPDM010000344.1:0-5639 GCA_046727895.1 Pseudomonadota bacterium
TTACGTCGAGAAGGGCGCCGAGTACGAGGTCGTCACCACCATAGCTCCGAATTACGGGAGCGGCGGCGTACCTGTGCGCTTCGTCGGCTGGCTCGCACCGGGGCAGCGGCAGACCGTGTCCTGCGGTCAGTTCGAGACCGCCGCAGCTCCCCATGAACTCCAGATCTCACGCATCGGCGACCGCCTTGTGGCCGAGATCATGCCGCCAGTGACGGTTGCGGTGACGCAGTAGTCGTCTGTCGAGCGGCCAAGGCGGTTCCGTCGACGTGCTGCTCCGCGGCAACGAATAAGGGATCATGGCCACTTGCGCACAAATTCACCGCCCTGCGAAGCAGTTCACATTCCGCGGGACGGGAGCTTGCGAAACTCGGCTGGTCGGAGGCTTCAGCGCCCCTCAACCGGCGCGTTAGAATCAGGAGTCCGAGCCCCGCGGGTCATGCGCCGGCTTGCCCCGCGCATCCAGTGGGCCCGCGGATGACAAGAAAGCGGGCGGGTGGCGCACTCAATTTTGGTGGCTAACACCAGTCACAGGAGCCGCAAGCGAGCCGCCAGCTCGCTTGTGCCTTGTCCGCTTTGCGTCCCGGCAGGCTGCCTGACGCGGCCTACTCGCCGGTGAACACCGGCCGGCGCTTCTCCTTGAAGGCGCGGATGCCCTCCTGGTAGTCGCGACTGTCGTAGACCACGCGGCGCAGGCCCTGGACGCGCTCGAAGCCCTGCGGCGACATCGGGTGCGCACCGCTCAGGATGCGCAGCTGCTCCTTCATCACGGCGACGCTGAGCGGCGCGTTGGCGACGATCTGGCGGGCAAGGCCGAGGGTGAACCCTTGGAGCTCAGCGGCGGGCAGCGCATAGTTGATCATGCCGAACCGCTCGGCGCGGGCGGCGTCGATCGGCTGGGCGGTGAAGATCATCTCCTTGATGACGGGCAGAGGCGCGGCATTGAGGAAGGTGAGTATACCGCTCACATTGTACGGCACCCCGAGCTTGGCCGGCGTGACCGCGAAGGTGGCGGTCTCGGCGGCCACGATGAGGTCGCAGGCCAACACCGTCTCGGTGGCGCCGCCCCAGACGCTGCCCTCGACCATCGCGATCACGGGCGCCGGGAAGGCTTCGATCTCGCGCACGAGCTGGCGCAGCGGATCGTCCCAGCCGAGCGGGTCGCGGTGCGTGATCGGGAGCTCATCGACCTCGTGGCCGGCCGACCACACGCGGCTGCCGGGCTTGGCGCGCAGGATCGCCACCCGCACCTTCGCCTCGGCGAAGGAATGCAGGGTAGTCACGACCTCCTCGACCAGGGCGCGGCCCAGGGCGTTGCGCCGTTGCTCGTGATCGAGGGTGATGGTGCCGATGGACTCGGCCATCTCCGAGAGGATGTAGGGCATCGCGACGGCTCCCAAGGGCAAGATGGGGCGGCCGGACGAGCCCCCGGCTGGGCGAACGCCGCGCCGCCATGGACCTAGGATGCCACCCTGTGCGGCCGCCACCAAGGGCCAAGCGGCAACGTCAACCGGTCGCGTACTGCGGTCCGGTTCGGCGCGCCGGCTGGGCGGCCAGGGTTGAACCGACCTCTTGAGGATCAGGTTCCGCTCAGATCAGGACCCGGCGCAGCGCAGTGAGCGCGGTTTCGATGTCGGCGCGGGTGACGTCGAGGTGGGTGACCGCGCGCATGCGGTGCTGGCCGTAGCCGCCGATCAGGACGCCCCGCTCGCGCAAGGCGGTCGAGACGTTGGCGGCGCTCATCCGTCCCTCGACGTCGAACCAGACGATGTTGGTCTCGACGCTTGCGGGGTCGAGCGTCACGCCCGGGATCTCGGCCAGGCCCTCGGCGAGGCGGCGGGCGTTGGCGTGATCCTCGGCAAGGCGCTCGACGTGGTGGTCGAGGGCGTAGAGGCAGGCAGCCGCAATAATCCCGGCCTGGCGCATGGCGCCGCCGATCTGCTGCTTGACCCGCCAGGCCTCGTGGATGAAGTCCTTCGAGCCGGCGAGCACCGCGCCGACCGGGGCGCCGAGCCCCTTGGAGAAGTCGATCCAGACCGAATCGAAGGGCGCCGCGTATCCGGCGGCCGAGCCGCCGCTCGCGACCACCGCGTTCATCAGCCGGGCGCCGTCCATGTGACAGGCGAGGCCGTGCTCCTTGGCGACCCCGGTCACCGCCTCGATCTGGTGAAGTGGCCAGACCGCACCGCCGCCGACGTTGGTCGTATTCTCGACCTCCAGGAGGCGCGAGCGCGGCGCATGCCGCCAGTCCGGAGAGTTGATCGCGGCGCGCACCTGGTCGGCCGTGAACATGCCGCGCGCGCCTTCGAGACCACGCAGCATGACCCCGGCGAGCGCCGCCGGCCCGCCGGACTCGGCAAAGATCGGATGGGCGGTAGCCGAGAGGATGATCTCGTCGCCCTGGCGGCAATGGACCCGCGCGGCGATCTGATTGCACATCGTGCCTGACGGCAGATAGACCGCGGCCTCCTTGCCGAGCAGCCCGGCGACGCGTGCGCACAGCCGGTTGACCGTCGGGTCGAGCATCGCCTGCTCGTCGCCGACCTCGGCCTCGGCGACCGCCCGGCGCATGCCGGGGGTCGGCTTGGTGCGGGTGTCGCTGTACAGGTCGATCATGCCGGCACCAGCTCCTCCTCCGGCGCCGACGCAGCGGCGGCAACCGGCTCGGGGCGCAGCCAGACTGCAGTGTCGTGGAACACCGCCCCGCCGCCGGGCGGCGCCGCCTCGGCGCTGATCAGGGCGTTGATGCCGATGCCCTCCTCGAAGGCGGCGTTCGGCCAGATGCTCTCGACCACCAGGACGCCCCGCTGCTGCCCCTCGCGCAGCCGGGCGTGGAGCACGACCGAGCCGCGCTCATTGCCGAGCCGGACCCGATCGCCCTCGCCGATCGCGAGCGCGGCCGCGTCCGCGGGGTGGACCAGCACGCTCGGGCGGCCCTCCCGCCGCTTCGAGGTCGGCATCTCGGTGAAGCTGGTGTTGAGATAGTTGCGCGCCGGCGCGGCGACGAGGCGAAACGGTCGCGCTTCGCCCGCTTCGTCGATGATCGCAAAATGGTCCGGCAGCTTCGGCATGCGCGCGTGGTCCGGGCCCTGGCGTGACCAGTCCGGCTTGAACTGGAACTTGCCGGAGGGCGTCGGGAAGCCGTTCAGATGATGCGCCGTGGCATAGTCGGGCAGCGCGTTCCAGCCGCCGGCCGCGTCGATCGTAGCGGCGTCTGGCCAGCCCGAGCGCGCGAGCAGGTCGTCGATCAGCTGCCACGCGGTCATCGCGAAGCCGGGATGCGTGGGCGCGCCGAGCCGCCTCGCGAGCTCACAGATCACGAAGTGGTTGGTCCGACACTCGGCGTAGGGCTCGAAAATCTTGCGCGCGATCTGGATGCGCGTGTGCCCGGATGCCTGATAGATGTCGTCGTGCTCCAGGAACATGGTCGCGGGCAGGACGACGTCGGCCATCAGGGCGGTCTCGGTTAGGAACTGCTCGTGCACGCAGACGAACAGGTCGTCGCGGGCGAAGCCCTGGTGCACCTTCTGGAGCTCGGGCGCCACGCACACGGGTTGGTGTTCTGGATCAGGAGCGCCGTCACCGGCGGGCCGTCGCCGAGATCCTGCGGGTCGCCGGTCAGGATCGGGCCGATCCGCGACTGATCGAGCAGGCGGACCCCCGGATCGAGCAGGTCGAGGCCCTCGATCAGGGTCTTGTCCCAGTGGTAGAGGTCGCCTTGGTTGTAGAGAGCGCCGCCGCCCTCGTACTGAAAGGCGCCGGTCACGATTGGCAGGCAGGAGGCGGCGTGCATGTTGGCCGCACCGTTGCGCGAGCGGGTGAAGCCGAAGCCGAGCCGCAGATAGGAGCGCTTCGTGGAGCCGTAGAGCTTTGCGAAGTCCTCGATCGCGGCGGCCGGCAGGCCGGTGATTTTGGCCGCCCATTCGGGCGTCCGTCGCGCGAAGTGCGCCTCGGCCTCCTGCCAGTCGTCCGCGTATTTCTCGAGGTAGGCGCGATCGGCATAGCCGTCCCGGAACAGGACGTGCATCAGGGCGCAGGCGAGCGCGCCGTCGGTGCCGGGGCGGAGCGCCAAATGCACGTCCGCCTGCTCGGCGGTGCCGGTCCGGTAGGGGTCGACCACGACCAGCCTGGCGCCCCGCGCCTTGCGCGCCCGGGCGACGTGGGTCATGACGTTGACCTGCGTGTTCACGGGATTGGTGCCCCAGATCACGATCAGATCCGAGTGCACCATCTCCTCGCCGGGGACGCCCCAGCGCCGGCCGTAGCCCGCACGCCAGCCGGCATCCGAGAGCGTGACGCAGATCGTGGTGTGCCAGCCCGAATAGCGCATGGCGTGACGCAGCCGGTTGATGCCGTCGCGCTGAACGAGGCCCATGGTGCCGGCGTAGAAATAGGGCCAGACGGTCTCGCTGCCGTAGCGCTGCACGGCGCGGGTCAAATGCTTCGCGACCTCGTCGAGCGCGGCGTCCCAAGTGATCGGCGCTAATGCGCCCGAGCCCTTCGGCCCGATCCGTCGGAGCGGCCCGCTCAGGCGCTCCGGGTGATGGAAGCGCTCGTGATAGCGGGCGACCTTGGTGCAGATCACGCCGGCGGTGTAGGGGTTGCGGCGAGAGCCCCGCACCTTGCCGAGCTGGTCGCCGTACAGCCGCTCGACCTCGAGCGCGCACACGCTCGGACAGTCGTGCGGACAGACGGACGGCAGCGTTTCGGCGGACACTGTCACTCCCTTCGAGGCCTTGGCTGCCGGCCATCATACTGGCCGTGGCGCGCGTGGCTAGATACGAGGCTGCCCCGAGCACGCTTTCTACATAGTCATCCAACCAGTCCCGTACGCTTCCTGTGAACAAGTCTCGCCGTTCTACAATGCGAAAGAACGAAGAACGAGTTCTTCATCACCCCTTTGGTCGAGACCAGCTTGAGATAAGGTTTGGGCGCACTCCAGAAAGTGCCTTCTTTGCGTGAGTGCCTGGGCGGTAGAACTCCGTTCCCCGGTGCCGGTGCAGGCGGCGTTGGTGATGCCCGAGACCACGGTCGGCATGGCCCTGGCGTCGGCGACGCGGGGCGCGAACAGCCGGCGTAATCCGTGGGAACCGCAGAGAACCGCAGACGTGGCCTCTCGACAATATTCCTAGGATCGGCTAGACTGGAGTTCCTGCCCGGGCGCCCCGGGCGCCATCTCCCCAGACCGACCCCCAAGCCAAGGATTACCGCCATGTCCAGTGCTGGCGCCGCGCCGCGCGCGGCCGTCTCCAGCAGCAGTCCCCGCGCCGAAGCGAGCCGGAAGAATGGTGCCAGGTCGCGTGGCCCTCGACTGGGTCGTGTACGGAAGGTTCTGCAAAAAGCCGGAGAGGCGGGGTCATGGTATGCGGGTGATGGGAACGTCACCTGAGGATGCACACCATGCCCCGAGGCAAGCTTGGACCGACGCTGGAGGAAGTGAAGGCGCTCCTGGCGGAGGAG
Organism: Pseudomonadota bacterium; assembly: GCA_046727895.1. Classification (GTDB taxonomy): domain Bacteria; phylum Pseudomonadota; class Alphaproteobacteria; order Geminicoccales; family Geminicoccaceae; genus DATAOG01. The sequence continues at coordinate 5,458 of JBKPDM010000344.1, forward strand.
GACCCAGGACTTCTTGCGGCCGCTGGTCCAGGCAGTGCTGCAGGAGCTCCTGGCGGCCGAGATGACCGAGGCGCCGGGCGCCGGGAAGGGCGAGCGGACGCCGGCGCGGCTCGGCTATCGTGCCGGGCACTACCCGCGCGCACTGGTCACCCGGGTCGGCAAGCTGGAGCTGCGCGTGCCCC
>JBKPDM010000345.1:0-7823 GCA_046727895.1 Pseudomonadota bacterium
GCTCGGTGCGCACCGCGCCGTGCTTGGTGGTGACGCTGGTGCCCTCGATCAGCGGCAGCAAGTCGCGCTGCACGCCCTCGCGCGAGACGTCGGCGCCGCCCCGGTGCTCGCCCCTGCTGATCTTGTCAATCTCGTCGAGGAACACGATGCCGTTCTGCTCGGCCGCGGCCAGCGCCTCGCGCCTCACCTGCTCCTGATCGAGCAGCTTATCCGACTCTTCCTCGATCAAAACCGCGTAGCTGTCGGCGACCGACATTCGCTTGCGCTTGGTGCGCTCGCCGAAGGCCTTGCCGAAGATGTCGCCGAGATTGAGCATGCCCATCTGGGCGCCCGGCAGGCCCGGGATATCGAAGGTCGGCAGCATGCCGCTACCGCGGTCGAGGACCTCCAGCTCGATCTCCTTGTCAGCAAGCGTGCCGTCGCGCAACAGGCGGCGGAACTTGTCCCGGGTCTCGCGGCTGGCGTTCGACCCGACCAGGGCATCCAGCACCCGCTCCTCGGCATTGAGTTCGGCCTTGGCGGTGACCTCTTTGCGCAGGCGCTCGCGGGTCATGGCCAGGGCGACATCGACCAGGTCGCGGACGATCGACTCGACATCGCGGCCGACGTAGCCGACCTCGGTGAATTTGGTCGCCTCGACCTTGATGAAGGGTGCCTGCGCGAGCTTCGCCAGCCGGCGCGCAATCTCGGTCTTGCCGCATCCGGTCGGGCCGATCGTCAGGATGTTCTTCGGCAACACCTCCTCACGCAGGCTCTCGTCCAGCTGCTGGCGGCGCCACCGGTTGCGCAGGGCGATCGCCACGGCGCGTTTGGCCGCCTGCTGGCCAACGATGAAGCGATCAAGCTCGGACACGATCTCGCGCGGGGTCAAGGCGCTCATGCCGGCAACTCGATCACCTCGAGGGTCAGATGAGTGTTGGTGTAGACGCAGATTCCGGCCGCGATCGTCATGGCCTTGCGTGCGACGGCCTCGGCGCTCATGCCATCGAGGTCGAGCAGGGCGCGCGCCGCGGCCAGGGCGAAGGGCCCGCCGGAGCCGATGCCGATCAGGCCGTCGTCGGGTTCGAGAACATCGCCGTTGCCGGTCAGCAGCAGCGAGACCTCCGCGTCGGCGACCGCCATCATCGCCTCGAGACGGCGCAGATAGCGGTCGGTTCGCCAGTCTTTGGCCAGCTCGACCGCCGCGCGGGTCAGCTGCCCGGTGTGGCGCTCAAGCTTCGCCTCGAGCCGCTCGAGCAGGGTGAGCGAGTCCGCCGTGCTGCCGGCGAATCCGGCGAGGATCTTGCCGCCGGCGAGACGTCGTACCTTGCGTGCGCTGGGCTTCAGGATGGTATTCTGCAGGCTCACCTGACCATCGCCGGCGACGACTACCTGGCGTCCCTTGCGGACGGACAGGATTGTCGTGCCGTGCCAGGCGGCGCTCGGGGCTGGGCTCATCGATCCACGTGCGGGCAGGCGATCCAGGCTCGGCCCTTGATGGGCCGCCGCCAGGATGTGGTCAAGCCCCGCGCGCAGATCAAGCGCGCAGGCCGTCCTGCTCGCTCACGCGCAGGCGCGACGACCTTCGAAGATGCGCATTGTGCGCGCCAGAAGGCGCAGCGCGCTCACCAGCGCTTTCTGGTCGCGCAGGCGAAAGGCGGTCGCCACCAGAAGCGACGCGCTGATCACGGGCTGAATTTCCTCGAGCTCGGTCCGCAGCGCGCCGTTCCGCCGATGCAGATCGGCGATGGCCAAGTCCTCGCTCTCCAGCTGGTCGGTGCGGAAAGCGGCGATCGAGCTGGCTGCCTCGGTCATGGTTGTGTCCCTGGGGCAAGTCTGCGGGGGGTCTCCTTAGCGAACCCCCTCCAAAAAAGTCGCCCCCGTCGGCGTTGGCCGGCGAGGGCGAATGGAGGGAGGGAGGCACCGTCTGACTTGACGCCCACCTTGTAACTCAAGCGAAAGGAGAAATCAACAAAAAAGTTAATAGGGAAAGACCTATAAAATTATAGGTAGATGAACTGCGCGCTACTTTTGCGTCAATTTTGACGCAATTGGGTCTGGTATGTCGTTCGCCCTGAGATCGTGGGCGGCGAACGCTATTGTTGTGTCTTCGAGTCGCTCACGGACCGCGAGCGATGCTCCGCGCAGCTCCGCAATTGATCGGAGTTGGCGGGCAGCAACGCGCAGCTTCTATCCATGGACGACTGGTGCGTGGAAAAAGAGAGTGCCGCTTCGGGTCGCGCAGGCTGCAAAGCCAAATGCCGCGCCCATCGTTCCGCCGAGGCGGCGGGACGAATACTGGCACCTTGGGCAAGTTCGCCAGTTTGTGCTAGACATCGGGCAGCATTCGGCAAGGCGGTGAGCTGATCATGGCCGGGCACTCACAGTTCAAGAACATCATGCATCGTAAGGGCCGCCAGGACGCCAAGCGGGCCAGGACGTTTACCCGGCTGATCCGTGAGGTTCAGGTGGCGGCGCGCCACGGCGCGCCCGATCCCGCGGCCAATCCGCGCCTTCGCTCGGCGCTTCAGGCCGCGCGCGCCGCCAACGTGCCCAAGGACAACATCGAGCGGGCGATCCACCGCGGCTCGGGCGCCGACGGCGAGAGCTTCGACGAGGTCCGCTACGAGGGCTATGGTCCAGGCGGCGTCGCCGTGATGGTCGAGACGCTGACCGACAACCGCAACCGCACCGCGGCCGAGGTCCGGGCCGCCTTCGCCAAGCTCGGCGGCTCGCTCGGCGAGAGCGGCAGCGTCAGCTTTCAGTTCGCTCGGGTCGGCGAGATCCACTATCCGGCCGACGCGGCCGATCCCGAAGCCATGCTCGAAGCCGCGATCGACGCCGGCGCTGAGGACTGTCAGTCGCACGAGGAGGGGCACGACATCGTCTGCGCTCCGGATGACCTGAGCACGGTGCGCGACGCGCTCGAAGAACGGCTCGGCCCGCCCGAGGAAGCGCGCCTCGGCTGGCGCCCTCAGGTCACCGTGCCCCTCAGCCCCGAGCACGCCGAGACCCTGTTCCGACTCCTCGAGACTCTGGACGACAACGACGACGTGCAGCGGGTAACCGCCAATTTCGAGGTCGATGACGAGGTCCTCGAGCGACTGTCGGCCTGATGCGCCTGCTGGGGCTCGACCCGGGGCTGCGCCGCACCGGCTGGGGCATGATCGAAGCCCGCGGCAACGCGCTCCATTTCCTCGCGGCCGGTGTGGTCGCGACCGAAGCCGGCGATCCCCTCGCGGCCCGCCTCGACGTCCTCTATCGCGGTCTGGCCGAGATCGTCGCCCGCCACCGGCCCGAGGCCGCTGCGGTCGAGGAGACCGTGGTCAACCGCAACGCCAATTCCTCGCTCAAGCTCGGCCAGGCGCGCGGCGTGGTCCTGTTGGCCGCGGCGCATGCCGGGCTCGCGGTCACCGAGTACGCCGCCAAGACGGTCAAGCGCGCGGTGGTCGGCACCGGCGCGGCGGACAAGCGCCAGGTCGCCATGATGGTGCGCACGCTGCTGCCGGCGAGCGGCGACCTCGTGGGCGACGCGGCCGACGCTCTGGCGGTGGCACTCTGCCACGCCCACCACCAGGCGAGCCGGGATCGGCTGGCGGCCGCCCTCGCTGCGGCGTGGCGGGCGGAGCGCGGCGCGTGATCGCGCGCCTGCGCGGTCGCCTCGATACGATCGGCGACGACCATGCCGTAATCGACGTCGGCGGCGTCGGCTATCAGGTCGTCTGCTCGGCGAACACGCTCGCGGCGCTGCCCGGAGCGGGCGAGGCGGCCGATCTGCACGTCGAGACGCAGTTGCGCGCCGAGAGCATCACGCTCTACGGCTTCAAGGACCCGGCCGAGCGCGCCTGGTTCCGCCTGCTGCAGACGGTGCAGGGGGTCGGCGCCCGGGTGGCGCTCGCGGTGCTCTCGATTCTGACCCCCGAGCAGCTGGCGCGCGCCCTTGCCGCCCAGGACAGGGCGGCGCTCACCCGGGCGAGCGGGGTCGGCCCCCGCCTCGCCGGGCGAATCATGGGCGAACTGCGCGATCGTCTGGTCGACCTGCCGCTGCCCGCGGCCGCGACGGCGATTCCCGGCCCGCCTGGCGGGGCGGCGGCCGATGCGGTCTCGGCCTTGATCAATCTCGGCTACGGCCGCAGCGAAGCCCACGCCGCGATCGCCAAGGCCGCCGCCACCCTCGGCGAGCAGGCCGCGGTCGACGCCCTGATCCGAACCGGACTGCAAGAGCTCGCCGGCGTTTGACCGTGCCGCATGCCCGCGCCGCTCGGCTGTTCGTTCTGTGCAGGTCGGGCGCAGACCGTCGTGCGATACCAAGTGGGCGAGTGATTCGCGCGCGCATTTCCGTTAAGACCGCTCGATGGACGAACGGTTGGTCAGCCCGGACGAGGCGGCGGCGGACGCCGATCGCTCGCTCCGCCCACAGCGGCTCGGCGAGTTCATCGGCCAAGCCCAGCTCTGCGCCAATCTCGCCGTGTTCATCGAGGCCGCGCGCCAGCGCCGCGAAGCGCTCGACCACGTCCTGCTCGCGGGCCCGCCCGGGCTCGGCAAGACCACGCTCGCCCAGATCATCGCGGCCGAGCTCGGGGTCGGCTTCCGCATGACCTCGGGGCCGGTGATCCTGCGCGGGGGCGACCTCGCCGCCCAGCTGACCAACCTGCAGTCGCGCGACGTCCTGTTCATCGACGAGATCCACCGCCTCAGCCCCGCCGTGGAAGAGATCCTCTACCCGGCGCTCGAGGAGTTCCAGCTCGATCTGATGATCGGCGAGGGGCCGGCGGCGCGCTCGATCCGGATCGACCTCGCGCCCTTCACCCTGATCGGCGCGACCACCCGGACCGGCCTCCTGACCACGCCGCTGCGTGATCGCTTCGGCATCCTCTCGCGTCTCCATTTCTACGATCGCGCCGAGCTCGAGCAGATCGTGGTCCGCGGCGCGGCCATCCTCGCGATGCCGTTGAGCGCGAACGGCGCCGCCGAGATCGCGCGCCGGGCCCGCGGTACGCCGCGGGTCGCGATCCGTCTGCTCCGCCGGGTGCGCGACTTCGCGCTGGTCGCCGGGCAGCGCGAGGTCGACGCCGGGATTGCCGACCGGGCGCTTAACCGTCTCGAAGTCGATCAGCTCGGCCTCGATGCCCTGGACCGCCGCTACCTCCTCTGCATCGCGCGCAATTACGGCGGCGGGCCGGTCGGCGTCGATACCCTGGCGGCGGCACTCTCGGAGCAGCGCGACACGCTCGAGGAGGTGGTCGAGCCCTATCTGCTGCAGCAGGGCCTGTTGCAGCGTACGCCGCGCGGCCGGCTGCTGACGCGGCTCGCCTGGCAGCATCTGCGGCTCGAGCCGCCGCCGCTCCAGGCGGGGCAAGCCGGGCTGTTCGATGGCCTCGAACCGAGCGAACCCTGAGGCGCGATCGAGCCCCGCCTGCGGATGGATCGCGGCCGGGGTCCATCGTCTACCGCTCCGGGTCTACTACGAGGACACCGATGCCGGCGGCATGGTCTACCACGCCAGCCACTTGAGGTTCGCCGAGCGGGCGCGCACCGAGATGCTGCGCTGCCTGGGGCTGGATCATGGCACGCTGCGCGAGCGCTTCGGCCTCGCCTTCGCGGTCCGTCGCTGCGTGGTCGACTACCTTGCGCCGGCGCGCCTCGATGATGAGCTGATCGTGATCACCCGGCTGGTCCGGTTGGGCGGCGCCTCGCTCGATCTGGAGCAGCGGATCGAGCGCGCCCGGCATTCACTCGTGCAGCTGGAGGTCCGCCTTGCGCTGCTCGGCCGCGAGGCGCGCGTGGCCCGCCTGCCGCGCGAGCTCGCGAGCGCCCTCGCAGCCTTGATCGGGGCCGACAGGGGCTGATCGGACGGACCCCTTCGCGCTTGACACCCGGAATCGAAGCCGCTTTCTGCTGCCGGGATGGCCTGCCCGGGCCGCCGCCAAGGGCGATCGTTGGTTGAAGACCAATCGGTTCCTATCTGATAGCTCAACCCGCGGCCGCCGGGTGGCCGAGGCACATCAGTAGGATTGAGCGATGGAAGAGAACGCCGTCACTGCGCTTCGCCTCGCTGGCGACCAGACGGTGGGCTTCGGCCTGTGGGCGCTGGTCACGCAGGCCGATCCAGTGGTCAAGGCGGTCCTGGCCCTTCTGGTTCTGGCCTCGATCTGGTCCTGGACCGTGATCTTTGACAAGCTGTTTCGGATCGGCCGGCTGCGCCGCAAGGCGCGCGCCTTCGAGCGCGACTTCTGGTCCGGCGCCGCCTTGGACGATCTGTACCGGCGCCTCGGCCATCAGGCCGATCATCCGATGGCGATGCTGTTCGCCGCCGCGATGGAGGAATGGCGCGACTCGCCGAGACCGCCGGCGAGCAGCGGCGCCCGCGCGCTGCTCGAGCGGATCGGCAAGGTCATGACGCTCACCTTGGACCGGGAGCTGGAGCTGTTGGAGCGCTATCTCAGCTCGCTCGCGACCATCGGCTCGACCGCCCCCTTCGTCGGTCTGTTTGGCACGGTCTGGGGAATCATGAACAGCTTCCAGTCGATCGCGCTGACCAAGAACACCACGCTCGCCGTGGTCGCCCCGGGCATCGCCGAAGCCTTGCTGGCCACCGCGCTCGGCCTGGTCGCAGCGATCCCCGCGGTGGTGGCGTACAACAAGCTGTCCGGCGACCTCGACCGCTACGCCAATCGGGTCACCAGCTTCGCCGACGAGTTCACCGTCGTCCTGTCGCGCGAGCTGGAGAGCGGCCGCTCGCCAGGGTTGGACAGCAGCCGGGCCGCCTGAGCCATGCCAATGACCAATCCAGATGAATCCCCGGAGCGGGTCTCGCGCCGACGCCGGCGCGCGCCCATGTCGAGCATCAACGTCACACCCTTCGTCGACGTCATGCTCGTGCTGCTGATCGTGTTCATGGTCACCGCACCGCTGCTCACCGTCGGCGTCACGGTCGACCTGCCCAAGACGACCAGCGCGCCCCTGCCGGGACAGGACGAACCGCTCAGTGTCTCGATTGCGCGCGACGGCAAAGTCTATCTTCAGGACAGCGAGCTCAGCGTCGAGGAGCTCGGCCCGCGCCTGCGCGCGATCAGCGAGCGCAAGCCCGACGCGCGGGTCTTCGTCCGCGGCGACAAGGTGATCGACTACGGCCGGGTCATGCAGGTGGTCGGCGCGATCCATTCCGCCGGCTTCAGCAAGGTCGCGTTGGTGACCGAGTTCGACGAGCCAAAGCAGCAATGAGGCCGTCGCGTTCGATGCGGCGGCGCTGCGCTTGATACGACGAGTCTGAGCCATGGGTCGCTCGTGGCTGTTGTCCTCGCTCCTCCATGCCGGCCTCGCCGGACTGCTGTACTTCGGCCTGCCGAGCTTCACGCGGCCACCGCCGGCGATGGAACAGGCGGTGACCGTCGAGCTGGTGACCGACGTACCGGATACCGAACACCAGCCGCCGGCGCCGGAGGTGGCGACGACCGCGCCCGCACCGGAGCGCGAGGCGGCGACGCCGGAGCCGAACCCGAATCCGCCGCCGGCACTCGAACCCAAGCCGGTCCCGCCTCCACCCGCGCCGCCTCAGGCCGAACCCGCGCCGCCGCCGCAACCGGAGCCACCCCCACCCGCGCCTGTCCAGGCAGAACCCGCGCCGCCGCCGCAACCGGAGCCACCCCAGCCCGAAGTCGCGCTCGCCAAGCCCAATGTGGCGCCGGAGCCGCCGCCGACCCCCGAACCGAGCGTCCAACCGGAGCCCGCGCCCGAGCCGGTCACCCAACCCGAGCCCGCGCCCCAGCCGGCGCCGCCACCCGAGGTGGCCAAGCCCGAACCGCCACCGCCCGCACCACCGGCACCCAAGCCAACCTTCAAGC
>JBKPDM010000346.1:0-6202 GCA_046727895.1 Pseudomonadota bacterium
GAGGGTCACCAGCAGCGATTGGACAGGGAGGTGATTAATGCGCATTGGACTCTTCATCCCCTGCTATATCGACGCCTTCTTTCCGGAGGTAGGCATCGCGACCCTCGAGTTGCTCGAGCGTTTCGGCCACGAGGTCGTGTATCCGCGCGACCAGACCTGTTGCGGACAGCCGATGGCCAACAGCGGGTTCAATGCTGATTGCGCCGATACCGAGGCTTTGTTCGTGCGCAACTTCTCGGGCTTCGATTACGTCGTGGCGCCGTCCGGCAGCTGCGTCCACCACGTGCGTGACAACTTCGATGCGATCGAGCAGACGACCGAGGTGAAGGAGGTTCGTGCGCGCACCTTTGAGCTCGTCGAGTTCCTGCACGACATCCAGAAGGTCGAGGCGTTTCCCTGGGCGAGATTTCCGCACCGGGTCGGGCTGCACAACAGCTGCGGCACCCTGCGCGCGCTCAAGCACGCCAGACCATCCGAGCTCAACGAGCCGTTCTTCTCGAAGCCCATGGATCTGCTCTCGAAGGTCGAGGGGATCGAGTTCGTCACGCCGGCGCGACCGGACGAATGCTGCGGCTTCGGCGGCACCTTCTCGGTCTTCGAGGAAGTCGTCTCGACCAAGATGGGCTACGACAAGGTCAGCGACCATGCACGAGCCGGCGGCGAGTACATCGTCTCGGCTGACAGCTCCTGTCTGATGCATCAGCAGGGCTGCGCCGAGCGCATCGGCGTGCCGATCAAGTTCATTCACATCGCCCAGATCCTCAATGGAGCCAGCGCATGAGCACGCCTCCTGCGGTACTGCACCCTGAGCTGCTGGCTGAGCGCGATGCCGACGCCATAGTGCGCGACGGCCGCCGCCTCGACCACGCCGAGGGCACCTCGAAACCGCTGCACTCGCGGCCCGAGCCGCAGCCGCGCGGCGCCAAGGTCCACGGCAATCGGCCGATCGACCAGGCGGAAGCGGCCGCGCGCTTCATTGCCGCGCCCGAGCACGAGAAGATGCATGACGAGCGGCTCTGGGATCTCCGGCAAAAGCGCGACCGCGAGATGCACGGCATTCCGGAATGGGAAGAGCTGCGCTCGCTTGCCTCGGCGATCAAGGAGCATACGCTCACCCACCTCGACGACTATCTCGATCAGTTCGAGGCGAACGCGCGCGCGAACGGCATTCACGTGCACTGGGCGCGCGACGCCGCCGAGCACAACCGGATCGTCCACGACATCCTGAGCGACCACGGCGCCAGGTCGCTGATCAAGAGCAAGTCGATGCTGACCGAGGAATGCGGCTTCCGGCCCTACATGGCGTCGGTCGGGATCGAGGTGATCGAGACCGATCTGGGCGAGCGCATCCAGCAGCTCGACAACGAAGACCCGAGCCACGTCGTGGTGCCGGCCGTGCACAAGCTCAGGACCGACGTGGCGGAGGTGTTTGCCAGGACGCTCGGCACCGACCCGAAGAACGATGACGTCCACTATCTGGCCGAAGCGCAGCGCGAGGCGAACCGGCCGCTGATCCTCGCCGCCGACGCCGGCATGACCGGCGCCAATTTCGCGGTCGCGGAGACCGGCACCTTCGTCGTCTGTACCAACGAGGGCAACGCCGACCTCTCCGCCAACGTACCGAAGCTGCACATCGCCTCGATCGGCATCGAGAAGATCATCCCCCGCCTGGAGCATCTGGCGGTGTTCATCCGCCTGCTCTCACGCAGCGCGCTCGGATCGCCGATCACACAATACACCTCGCATTTCCGCGGCCCCCGCGAGGGCAGCGAGATGCACGTGGTCCTGGTCGACAACGGCCGGTCGGAACGTCTGGGCATGGCGGAGTTCTGGACGTCGCTCAAATGTATCCGCTGCGGCGCCTGCATGAACACCTGTCCGGTCTATCGCCGTAGCGGCGGCCTCAGCTACGGCGCCACCTACTCGGGCCCGATCGGCCTGATCATCGACCCGACTTTCAACGCGCGAAAGTACAGCAACCTGCCCTTCGCTTCGACGCTGAACGGCAGCTGCACCAACGTCTGTCCGGTGAAGATCAACATCCACGAGCAGATATACGCGTGGCGGCGGGCGCTCGTGGCGCGCCATGAGGTCCCGCTCGCCAAGAGGGCCGCGATGAAGGCCGCGGGCGAGCTGCTGTCGCGGCCGGCCGCCTATCGCGCCGCGATCGCCGCCGCCGATGTGGCGCTTGCCCATCTGCCGCGCTTCGTCATCTACAACGGCCTCAACGCCTGGGGAAAGCACCGCGAGGTACCGCACCCGCCCGCGCAGACCTTTCATACCTGGTATCAGGCGAACCGCGGAGGCCAACGATGAGCAGCCGCGACGACATCCTGGCCTCGGTGCGAGCCAACCTGCCGCGCCTGGACCGACCGCTGCCCGAAGTTCCCCTGTTCGACGACCAGCCGCCGGCATCGCTCCTTACCGCGTTCAAAGACAGTCTGCAGCGCATGGGAGGAATATTCCTCGACCCGCCGGCCTCCGGCGATCTCCTGGCGCCGGTGCGGGCGAAGATCGCGAGCGCGAAAGTCGTGTGCTCGACGGTGCCGGAGATCGCGGGCAACCGTGATCCCGCCGGGGTGAGTGCGCCCGGGGATCTGGCGGATGTCGATTTCGCGGTGGTCCGCGCTGCCGTCGCGGTCGCCGAGACCGGCTCCGTGCTGCTGAGCGACGCGGAGCTTCGCGTCAACGCGCTCGCCTATCTCGCGCAACACCTGATCGTGCTGCTCGATCCCGCCGACATCGTCCTCAACCTGCACCACGCCTACCGCCGGCCTGAATTCCGCGACAGCCACTATGCCGCGTTCCATACCGGCCCGTCGGCGACCGCGGACATCGAGGGCGTTCTGATCCACGGCGCCCAGGGCGTGCGCTCACTCTCCGTCCTGCCGATCGCGCGAACCGCCGGGAACCCGGAACACTGAAGCTGAGGGAGCACTCACATGACCAAGACCGCCAAGGCTCAGTCACACGATACCCTGCGGGGCGTTGCGTTGCTGGACGACCCCATTGGGAACAAAGGTACAGCCTTCACTCAGGAGGAGCGCCGTAAGTATGGGCTGGAAGGTTTTCTGCCGCATGCGGTGGAAAACCTCGAGCGGCAGGTCGAGCGCGTGATGGAGCACCTGGCTGCGAAGCCGACCGATCTTGAACGCTACATCTATCTCATTGGACTGTCGGATCGGAACGAGACACTGTTCTATCGCGCCGTGATGTCCGACCCGGCGCGCTTCATACCGATCCTCTATGACCCGACCGTCGCCGACGCCTGCCTGGCGTTTGGCCACATCTACCGGCGCGCGCGCGGCATGTACATCACGCGCGAGATGAAGGGCCGCATCGCCGAGGTGCTGCGCAACTGGCCGGAGCGGGACGTCCGCTTCATCTGCGTCTCGACCGGAGGGCGCATCCTCGGTCTCGGCGACATCGGCGCCAACGGCATGGGCATCCCGATCGGCAAGCTGCAGCTCTATACCGCTTGTGCGGCGGTGCCACCCGAGTGTCTGTTGCCCGTGCTGCTGGACATCGGCACGACCAACGCGCAGCTCCGCGCCGATCCGCTCTATCTCGGCCTGCGCGAGCCGTCGCCCTCCGACGAGGAGCTGGATGCGCTGACCGAGGAGTTCGTTCAGGCGGTGCAGAAGGTCTTTCCCGGCTGCTGCATCCACTTCGAGGACTGGAAGGGTACCGATGCGATCCGGATGCTCAATCGCTACGCCGACAAGGTCCTCTGCTACAACGACGACATCCAGGGTACCGCCAGCGTCACGCTCGCCGGGCTGACGACGGCATTGCAGATCGCCGACGCGCCGCTGACCGATCAGCGCATTCTGTTCCTGGGCGCCGGCTCGGCCGGCATCGGCATAGCCAATTTGATCGCCGCCGCGATGCAGCTGAAGGGGCTCTCGCAGGAAGCCGCCCACGGCCGCATCTCGATGTTCGACATCGACGGGCTGCTGGAGCCGTCTCGCGCCGGTCTGTCGAAAGAGCAGAAAGTCTATGCGCATAAGGCGGCGCCGTCGAAGGATCTCGTCGGGACGATCGAGACGCTGAAGCCGACGGTGCTGATCGGGGTCAGCACCAAGGGCGGGGCGTTCAATCAACGGGTCGTTGAGGCGATGAGCCGGCTGAACGAGCGGCCGATCGTCTTCGCGCTCTCGAACCCGACCAACAAGGCGGAGTGCACCGCCGAGCAAGCCTACGCCTGGTCAAAGGGCAAAGCGCTCTACGCGGCGGGCGTGCAATTCCCGGACGTGACCGTGAACGGCCAGACGTTCCATCCGGGACCGGCCAACAATTTCTACATCTTCCCGGCCATCGGCCTGGCCACCTACGTGGCCCGGCCGCGGCGGATTACCGATGCGTGCTTCATTGCCGCTGCCGAGGCGAGCGCCGACCAGGTGGGCCCCGATCTCCGAGCCAAGGGCATGCTGTTCCCGAGCCAGTCGAATATTCTTGAGACGGAAGTCACGACGGCCACGCGCGTCGCGGAGTTCATGTTTGACCAAGGCCTCACGCAAGTCGAGCGCCCCCGCGACACCCGGAGCTGGATCGAGGGACAGCTCTACACGCCGCACTACTGACCGAGTGGACCGGCGGTCGTCGCCAGCCGCCCGGGTTCTCACGGAGCGCGAGCCGGCAGTCTCCACACGAGAGATGGCATTCCAACCTCGTGGCACTCGCGCTCGGCGAAACATCCCTTGATCGAGTGAGAGGGCGATGTCATGAACAACCAAGCGCATCCGACTCTGCAACACACGCCGATCGGCATCGACGCCCAAGGCCAGCGTCGCGAGACCGACTCGATGGGTTCCATCGACGTGCCTGCCGATCGCTACTGGGGGGCGCAGACACAGCGAAGCCTGGTGCATTTCTCGATCGGCGACGATCGCATGCCAAAGCGGGTCTACCACGCCTACGGCTACGTCAAGAAGGCGGCGGCGTTGGTCAACGCGGCCGCCGGGCGGCTGCCGCAGTGGAAGGCAGACGCCATCGCGCGCGCTGCCGACGAGGCGATCGCCGGCAAGCTCGACGAGCATTTTCCGCTCTATGTCTGGCAGACCGGCTCGGGTACCCAATCGAACATGAACGTCAACGAGGTGCTCTCGAACCGCGCCATCCAGATGCTAGGCGGCGAGATCGGCAGCAAGGTACCGGTGCATCCGAACGACGACGTCAACCTGGGGCAGTCGTCGAACGACACCTTCCCGACCGCGATGCACATCGCCGCCGTGCTCGAGCTGGAGGAGCACCTGCTGCCGCGGGCGGAGGCTCTCGCCGCCGCGATCGAGGAGAAGGCGACAGAATGGAGCGACGTCGTCAAGACCGGGCGGACGCATCTGCAGGACGCCGTGCCGCTCACGGTCGGGCAGGAATGGTCGGGCTACGCGCAGCAGCTGCGCGATGCTCTGGCGCGCATCCGCGCAACCGAGGCGGGTCTGTTCGAGCTGGCGGCGGGAGGGACCGCCGTCGGCACCGGGCTGAACGCGCCGACGGGCTTCAGCCGGGAGATCGCGGCCAGGATCGCCGAGCTGACCGGGCGCCCGTTCGTGACCGCCCCCAATAAGTTTGCCGCCCAGGGCTCGCTCGACGCGATGGTCGCCGCGATGGCGGCGTTGCGCGGTCTCGCGGTTGCCTTGATGAAGGTTGCCAATGACATCCGCTGGCTGGCCTCCGGCCCCCGTTGCGGCCTCGGTGAACTGCTGTTGCCGGAGAACGAGCCGGGCTCGTCGATCATGCCGGGCAAGGTCAACCCGACCCAATGCGAGGCGATGGTCATGGTCTGCATCGAGGTGATCGGCGAGGACAACGCCGTCGCGTTCGCCGGCAGCCAGGGCAATTTCGAGCTCAACGCGATGCGCCCCATCATCATCAACAACTTCCTGCACTCCGCCCGCATTCTGGGGGATGCCTGCGAGAAGTTCCGGCAGTTCTCGGTCGAGGGCACGCGGCTCAACCGCCAACGCGTCGACGAGATGGTCGACCGCTCGCTGATGATGGTGACCGCGCTCAGTCCGGTGCTCGGCTACGACAAGGCGTCCGCGATCGCGCATGAGGCAAACGACGACGGCCTGACCTTGAAGGAGGCCGCGGTCAAGTCCGGCTACATCGACGAGAAGCGGTTCGACGAGATCGTCGATCCCAGGAAGATGGTCGGCCACGGTGTCGCCGGAAGCTGAAGGCCTGACGCCTTGGGTACCCG
>JBKPDM010000347.1:0-14079 GCA_046727895.1 Pseudomonadota bacterium
CATCAGGTCAGCGCCGCAGCACTGGCTGAACAGGAGATCGGGGGCGGACCAGAGGGCGCCGCTTGGCTGATCCGGGGCCAGGGCGGCGGGCGCGTCCGTCACCCCTTCGCGCCGGAGGTGGCGTGCGATGCCGCCCCAGAAGGCGTCCAGGGCCGGGCGCAGCTCCGGCAGCTCGTACATCGGCAGGCCGGCGATCGCCATCGTGATCAAGACTCAAATCAGCTCCGGCGCCTCGTCCCGGCGCCCATAGCCAAGGATCTAGGCGATCGCCCGCTTGCCCGCAATCAGCCCGCGGCTTCGCCCCGGCGAAGATTCCTGAACGTCCCGGCTATCTTCGCCTAAAGAGAAGTTGGGTCAGCCGATCCCGGCTCAACTTGTGGTGGCGCGCGATCGCAGCAACGAGGCCGGCGAGCGTACCGACCCGCAGCGGGTCGTGATCCGGGATGGTGACGTGATGCTCACCCTGCCGCTGCGTCGTGAGGCGGATATGGCTGCTCGTCTGACGCGTGATCCTGTAGCCGAGCTTGCTCAGAGCTTTGGCGAGGTCCTGCCCCGAGAGGTCGCGCGGCAGCTTCATGCCGCGAAAACTTCCTCCCGCACCAAGTGCAGGCGGATGACCTTCGGGCGATCATCCTCGTCGAAATGGCAGCGCACGGCGTCGCGGACGGCATCCCGGAGCGCGTCCAGGGTGTCGGCCTCGGTAAAGATGTCGTGGCCAAGCGCTTGCGCGAGGTAGCCACCCTCGGGCGCCTCTTCGACGGCAAAGATGATCTCGCAGGACGGTCCGGTCATTGCTGCATCTTAGCAGCCGCTGCACGGTCGGCGCCAGCTACCCGTCCAGCTTTCGCTTCAGCACCTCGTTGACCAGCTGGGGGTTAGCCTGGCCCTGGGTGGCGCGCATCACCTGGCCGACGAACCAGCCGAGCGCCTTCGGGTTCTTGCGGTAGCTTTCGACTTGGCCGGGATTGGCGGCGATCAGCTCGTCGATGATTCTTTCGAGCGCGTTGCTGTCCGAGATCTGCTCCAAGCCCAATAGCCTGACGATTTCCAGGGGAGGCCGACGCTGCGCGTCGTCGAGCATCACCAGGAGAACTTCCTTCGCGGCCCGGCCCGAGATCGTGCCGGCCTCTATCAGATCGACCAGCTGGCCCAGCCGCTCGGCCGTGTCCTGCGACAAGGTGTGCCCGGTCTTATTGAGGGCGCCGAACAGCTCACTGATGATCCAGTTGGCGACCAGCTTGGCGTTGCGGCCGGGCACGGCGGTCTCGAAGTATCTGGCGGTCTCCGGTTCGGCGACCAGGACCTCGGCATCGTAGGCCGATAGCCCGTATTCCTCGATAAAGCGCGCCCTCTTGGCATCCGGGAGCTCGGGGAGCTGCGCCCGAATTTGCTCGATGAAGTCCTCCTCCAGCTCGAGGGGCAGGAGGTCGGGATCGGGGAAATAGCGGTAGTCGTGCGCCTCCTCCTTGGTGCGCATCGAGCGGGTCTCGCCCTTGGCGGCATCGAACAGGCGGGTCTCCTGCTCGACCGCGCGGCCCGCCTCGAGCAGCTCGATCTGGCGCCTCGCCTCGTACTCGATCGCGCGGCCGACGAAGCGCATCGAGTTCAGGTTCTTGATCTCGGTCCGGGTGCCGAGCACAGCACCCGGGCGGCGGACCGAGACGTTGGCGTCGCAGCGAAGCGAGCCCTCCTCCATGTTGCCATCGCAGGTGCCGAGATAGCGCAGGATCGAGCGCAGCTTGCGCATGTACAGGACCGCCTCCTCGGCCGAGCGGATGTCCGGCTCGGAGACGATCTCCATCAGCGCCACACCCGAGCGGTTGAGGTCGACCAGCGTCGCGTCCGGGCGCTGATCGTGCAGGCTCTTGCCGGCGTCCATCTCGATGTGCAGCCGCGTGATGCCGACCGCCCGCGTGGTGCCGTCCGGCAGATCAATGGTGAGCGTGCCGCGCCCGACCAAGGGCTGGGCATATTGCGAGATCTGATAGCCGTTCGGCAGATCGGGGTAGAAGTAGTTTTTGCGCTCGAACACCGAGTACCGGTTGATCTCGGCCTCGAGGCCGAGGCCGCTCCGGACCGCCTGCTCGATGCAGAAGCGGTTGACCGAGGGCAGCATGCCGGGCATGCCGGCATCGATCGGCGAGACATGGTGGTTGGGCTTGCCGCCGAACTCTGCCGAGGCACCCGAGAACAGCTTCGCGTTCGAGACCACCTGGGCGTGGACCTCGAGCCCGACCACCAGCTCCCAGGGGCCGGAGACACCCTCGAGCCAGGTCTTTGCCCAGTTTTCCCTGGCGATCGTCGCGCTCATGGCCTTGTCCCCACCGCAAGGTAGGGCGGCAGCGCCTTGAACCCGGCCGCCTCTTCGAGCACGCCCGCGGCGCGAAACAGCGTCGCCTCGTCGAACGGCCGCGCGAGCAGCTGCAGGCCGAGCGGCAGCCCGTCGGCCGAAAGACCGGCCGGCACCGCGATCCCGGGCAGCCCGGCGAGGTTGGCCGGCACCGTGAACATGTCGTTCAGCCACATCGCCACGGGGTCGTCCATCTTCTCGCCGATCCGAAACGCCGCGCTCGGCGTCGCCGGCGTGAGCAGGAGGTCGACCTGCTCGAACGCCGCCTTGAACTCGTCCAGGATCTTGGTGCGGACTTTCTGCGCCTTGAGATAGTAGGCGTCGTAGTACCCGGCCGAGAGGACGTAGGTGCCGATCATGACCCGCCGGCGCACCTCCTTGCCGAAGCCGGCGGCGCGGGTCTTGGCGTAGGTGTCGATGAGGTCCTTGCCCTCGACGCGCAGGCCATAGCGCATGCCGTCGTAGCGGGCGAGGTTCGAGGACGCTTCGGCCGGGTTGACGATGTAATAGGCAGGCAGCGCGTATTTGGTGTGTGGCAGGCTGACCGCGCGCAACTCGCAGCCGGCCGCCTTCAGCCAGGCTTCGCCCCGCCGCCAGAGGCCCAGAATCTCGGGCGGCGAGCCTTCGATCTGATACTCCTCGGGGACGCCGACCCGGAGGCCGCGCACGTCGCCGGTCATGGCGGCCTCGAGGTCGGGCAGCGGCGCTTTCGCGCTGGTGCTGTCCTGTGGATCGTAGCCCGCCATCTGCTGGAACAGGATCGCGCAGTCGCGCACCGTGCGGGTGAGCGGCCCCGCCTGATCGAGCGAGCTCGCGAAGGCGACGATGCCGAAGCGCGAGCAGCGCCCGTAAGTCGGCTTCATGCCGACGATGCCGCAGAGCGAGGCGGGCTGGCGGATCGAGCCGCCGGTATCGGTTCCGGTTGCACCGAGGCAGAGCCTGGCGGCGACCGCCGCGGCCGAGCCGCCGGAGCTGCCGCCGGGGACCAACGGCCGCGCCGCTCCGACTTCAGTCCATGGATTAACAACAGGACCGAAGTAGCTGGTAACGTTGGACGAACCCATGGCAAACTCGTCGAGATTGGTCTTGCCGAGCAAGACCGCGCCCGCGTCCCAGAGCTGGCGGGTGACGGTCGATTCGTAGGGCGGGACGAAGTTGTCGAGGATGTGCGAGCCGGCGGTCGTGCGGATGCCCCTGGTGCAGAACAGATCCTTGATCGCGAGCGGGATGCCTTCGAGCGGCCGCGCCTCGCCGCGGGCGATGCGCCGGTCCGACTCCTCGGCCATGGCGAGCGCGCGCTCGGGGGTCTCGGTGACGAAGGCGTTGAGCGCGCGCGCCGCTTCGATTGCCCGGATGTGCGCCTCGGCCAGCTCCCGCGCTGAGAACTCCTTCTTCGCCAGAGCCGCGCGCGCCTCGACCAGTGAGAGCGCGGTGAGCGCGCTCATTCGACCACCTTCGGCACCACGAAGTAGTCGTCCTGACGCTCGGGGGCGTTGGCCAGAATGTCCTCGGGCCGGCCTCCATCGCTCACCCGGTCCTCGCGCCAGGCGAGCTTCATCGCCACGACGCTGGTCATCGGCGGCACGCCCTCGGTGTCGACCTCGCTCAGCTGCTCGATCCAGTCGAGAATGTGCGACAGCTCGCGCGCAAGCGGCGTGCGCTCCGCCTCCGGCACCTCGATCCGGGCGAGGCGCGCGATCCGCGCGACCGTGGCCTCATCCAGCGACATCTGCCATGCTCCCCCCACATCCACCGTCCGCGCGCCACGGCCGCATCATCCGGGCGCGCTGCCGGGCGGAAAAAAAACGCGGCGGAAGCTACACCCCTTTGCCAATCCTGAGCAACCTCGAGGCGTTCGCCGGACTGACCCGGTTCGGCCCAGACCGTAGGCCTGACCAGCGCTGTGGGCTCCTCGCCCTTGACGTCAGCCGGCGAGCGATCGGGGTTGCGGGCGCCGATCCCGACTGGCGTCTCGCAACGCCGCTCCTCACCGTCCGCCGCCGGCGATGGGCCCAGGACCTGGCCGCCCTGACCCGAATCATGCGCGAGCGCGAGGTGGGTGCGCTGGTGATCGGCTGGCCGCTCAATATGGACGGCAGCGAGGGACCGAGATGTCAGGCGGTGCGCGCTTTCGCCGAGCGGCTGGAGAGGGAGCTCGGGCTACCCATGCTGCTCTGGGACGAGCGCCTCACGACCTTTGCCGCCGAGGAGGCGGCGGAGCGGGCCGGGCTGCGCGGTAAAAAGCGGGTCGAAATGCTGGACGCCCTGGCCGCGGCCGCAATCCTGCAGGACGCGCTAAACCGCCTCACCGGGCTGGTGGAAGAGGCGGCGGGGGAACGCCGGCCGGCGGTCAGCCGGCCGGAATCTTGAGCTGATCGGCGGAGGTGCGGCCGTCGCGACCTGGTACGACCTGGAACTCGACCCGCTGCCCCTCTTCGAGGGTCTCCAGCCCGGCACGCTGGACGGCCGAGATGTGGACGAACACATCCTTGCCGCCGCTATCAGGTTGAATGAACCCATAGCCCTTGGTCGGGTTGAACCACTTCACGGTGCCAACAGGCATTGACGAACTCCTCTCGGCGACACGCGCCTCAGTAAGGTAGTCGAAGGTCGCAGGGGCGTGGCCCCTGCGCTGAACGGCGTCGGTCGCTTGCGGAGGACGATCTCGCCGATGGCTGTCTCTCGAGGCGGCGGCGCTATTCTGCACTAAGTCTACACTTTCGCGCGCCAAATGTGAACCGGATCGTGAGCCGCGCTCGCGCGTGCCACCGTGCGGCACCCAGCCGGTAGTTCAGCCCCAGTAGCGACCGCTTGCGCCGATCGCCGCGGTGAGCAGGCCGACGGCCAGGTTGATTGCGACGATCGTCCGGATCTGGCCCAGCTGGCTGGCCGCGCCCGTATGGTCGCCCTGCTCGAGCGCCCGCTGGAAGCGCCGCCAGGGGGCAAAATAGAGGTGCAGGAACAGTGCCATCATGACGAGCCCGGTCGTCTGCATGATGTGCACGTGCATACCGACCCCGGCGAAACCGCCGAAGCCGAAGAACAGCATGCCGTAGCCGCTCACGAGGAGGACAACGATGCTGGCCCACACCCAGGGGAAGAAGCGCGCGAAGACGCCGCGCCAGAGGCTGAGGCGTACCGCGGGCTCCATCTCGCCAGTGGCCGGCCGCAACACGACGTAAGCGAAGAACATGCCGCCGACCCAGATGATGGCGGCGAGGACGTGGACGACCAGTCCGATGATCATGCCGAGCCCGCCCCTTGACTGCTCACCGAAGGGTCTTGTGCCGGCGCGCGGCGTCCGAATCAACTATTCCCGGCCGTTCGCTCGGTCGCTCAAAATCCTCGAACGCGCGAAGCCGACGGCCGCCGGCGACAGGCAATCGGTCGACCGGCTCAGGCGGCAGGCTGCTCCGCCAGGCCGAAGGCAGCGCGCTATCTTCTGGACCTGCCGGCCGCTTTTTGATCAGATGGCGTCGCGCATTGCGTGCGAGCGCCGTGGTGAGACCTAACGAGGAGGTCGAGAACCATGCTGATCGGCCAGATACTGGCGGACAAGGGCAGCGACGTCGTCACCACCCGGCCCGACGTAACCATTGCTGCGGTCGCGAGCGTGCTCAAGAGGAAGCGGATCGGCGCGGTCGTCGTGACCGACGCCGACGGCCGGCTGTGCGGCATCATCTCGGAGCGCGACCTGGCGCGCGGCCTCGCGGATTATGGTGCCAAGCTTCTGGAGATGACGGTCGCCCAGCTGATGACCGCCGATGTGGTGACCTGCTCGCCCGAGGACGGGCTCGCGAAGCTGATGCAGAAGATGACGGACGGCCGCTTCCGTCACCTGCCGGTGGTCAAGGACGGCAAGCTTTCGGGCATCATCAGCATCGGCGACGTGGTCAAGCACCGCCTGAGTGAGCTCGAGGCGGAGACGCACATGCTGCAGGATTATATCGCCGGCGGTGCCTGAGCTGCGCGGGCGGCGCAACGCGAAGGCCGCAAACCGACGCGCAGCCGGCACCGCCTGAGGGCGACCGGTCGGCACCGCCAAGGTCGAGGAGGCTCAGATGGAACCGTCGGCGAGACGCGAACTCGGCCGGACCGGGCTCGAGCTCAGCCAGCTCGGCATGGGCACGGCCCCCCTCGGCGATCTCTGGGAGCTGATCCCGGAGAGTCGGGTAGAGGCGACCTTCGCCGCCGCCTGGGCTGGCGGCGTGCGCTACTTCGACACCGCGCCCTGGTACGGCAACACGCTGGCCGAGCACCGCCTCGGCCATTTCCTGCGCCAGCAGCCGCGCGGCGACTTCGCGGTCTCGACCAAGGTCGGTCGCGTCTATCGGCGCTCGCGCGGGCCGGACGACCCGCCGACCGGCTTCTGGGCCGGGGGCCTGCCGTTCGTGCTCCGGTTCGACTACACCTATGACGGTATCATGCGCTCCTACGAGGACAGCCTGCAGCGCCTCGGCCTCGCGCGGGTCGACCTTCTGGTGATCCACGACATCGACATCGGCTATCACGACGACGAGGCGGGCATCGAACGCTGCTTTCGCCAGCTCGAGGAGGACGGCGGTCGACGTGCCCTCGAGGAGTTGAAGTCGGCGGGCGAGATCAAGGGCTTCGGCGCCGGCATCAACGAGGCGCCGATGCTCGCGCGCCTGCTCGATCGGGTCGAGCTCGACTTTTTTCTGATCGCGATGCCCTACACGCTGCTCGATCAGAGCCCGCTCGACGACGCCTTGCCGCGCTGTGTCGAGCGGGGCATCGGCGTCGTGATCGGCTCACCCTATGCCTCCGGCATTCTGGCGACCGGACCGGTCGAAGGTGCCAGATACAACTATGCCCCGGCTTCGCCTGAGATCCTGGACAAGGCCCGGCGGATCGAGACAGTCTGCCGGCGCCACGGCGTCGCGCTCGCCGCGGCGGCGCTGCAGTTCCCGCTCGGCCATCCGGCGGTCGCGGCGATCATCCCGGGCGCGGTCTCGCCCGGCGAAGCGGAGCGCAACCTCGGCCACGTCCGCGCCGCCATCCCGCCCGATCTCTGGGCCGAGCTCAAAGCCGAGGGCCTCATCCACCCGGCCGCGCCGGTGCCCGGCTGAGTACGTCGAAGCGGCGAACAAAGACTCCTGCGGTGCCTGCCGGGTTGGGTTTGGTGCTTGGCAACCGGCGCGAAGATCGCAGAATTGGCATCGGCACGGGCGCGTCCCGACATCGGAGCCACGCCAGACGGAAGAGAAGGAGAGAGAGAAAGCATGCCCGATACTCATGCAGGCAAGTGCTTTTGCGGTGCGGTCGAGCTGACCGTCAGCGGAGAGCCTGTGGCGATGGGCTATTGCCACTGCAGCTCCTGCCGGGCGTGGTCGGCCGGCCCTGTGAACGCCTTCACGCTCTGGAAGCCGGAGGCGGTGAAGATCGACCAGGGAGCCGAGCAGGTCGGCGCATTTCAGAAGACCGAGACCAGCGTCCGAAAGTGGTGCAAGCTGTGCGGCGGCCACCTCCTCACCGAGCATCCGACCTGGGGCTTGGTCGATGTCTACGCTGCCGTGATCCCGGAGCTCCCCTTCAAGCCGGCGCTGCACGTCAACTATCAGGAAACCGTCCTGCGGATCACGGACGGCCTGCTGAAGCAAAAGGACATGCCCGCCGAGATGGGCGGATCGGGCGTTCTCCTGAGCGAATGACGATCGGGCGACAGCGGATCCGTCTGTCGGATCGACGTGCGAGCGGATCGCCGGACCGTCCAGGAAAAACAGCCGCCCGTCCGAGCTAGAACCGGTACTGCAGACTGATGGCCCAGATGTCGGTCATGTTCTCCGCACGTGCCCGGATGTTGGCGCTGCCGGCGGCGGGCGTCCCTTCGAAGAAGGTGCGCGTGACGTCAATGTTGCTGTCGTCATAAAAGATGTGCTCATAGCCGAAATCGATCTGGAGCCTGTCCCCCCATCGATAGCCGAGGCCCACGCCGAGATGCACCCGATCGGCGTCCGGAACCGTCGTGTCTCGAGTTTGGTTTCGGGTCGGCGTTGGTTCGTAGCCGGCGCCGCCGCGCACGATCCAGTGGTCGCCGAGCCGCTGCTCGACCGCGCCGTAGAAGCTCCAGGTGTCCTTCCAGTTCGCCTCGCGCACGATCGGCGCCTCGCCATCAGGGAACGTCACCCGCAGCTCGTTGAAGCTGCTCCAGTTGTACCACTGCGCCTCGGCGTAGAGGGTGGTCGAGGGGGTGAGATCGTGGGCGACGCCGAAGGTCGCCACGTCCGGTTCCTTGACCTTGGCGTCGGCATCGCGGCTGCCGTTGCCGCCGGCGAGCGGCCCACTGAGACCGCTCACGCTGAGCTTGCCCGAGATGTCATGGGTGATCGCCGAGCGGTAGTAAGCGCCGAACCGCGTGTGTGACCATGGCTGGAGGAGCACGCCGAAGTTGAAGCCGACGTTGACATCATCGCCGGAAAGCTTGGAGAACCCGTCGGTCGCCGGGCTTGGGCCGCCGGGCGCCAGGGTGTTCGGGATGGCGCTGGTGAGCTTGGCGTCGGCATACTCGATGTTGAGGCCGCCCCCGACCGAGAGCCAGTCCGTGATCCGGAAGGCCGCGACCGGGCTTACGTTCACCGTGGTCAGCTCCGTCTCGATGGAATCGTAGCGGCCGAACCAGTCCCGGTCATATTCGCCCCTCAGACCCCAGGGCGACGTCACGGAAAAACCGAACCAAAGCCTGCGCTCTTCGCCCACCGGCCGGGCGTAGTACAACGTCGGGACCGGGATCACGGTTTCCGCATCTTCGTGCTGGTCGGACTCCGGAACGGGCACGCCGAGGCTGCCCGGTGTAGTTGCCGTCGAGTCCCGGTTGGAGAGATGAACGCGGTGATAGACGACCGACACGCTGCCCAACATTTCCTCGCCAGGAAGCGCCGTCATTCCTGCCGGATTGTGAAACACCACGGTCGCATCGGAGGTGGCGACGGTGCCGCCGGCGAGGGCACGCCCGATCTGCATCGGATTCTGCGCTTGCAGCGCGAAGCCACCCGCCTCGGCCGGTCCGGCACGGACCACAGCGATCGCGACGAGCGAGAGCCCAAAGCAGACAATGTCCTGCTTCTTCATGGTTCCCCTTTTGCCGTCGCGCTCGGCACCCGACCGTGTTTGCGGCGCGGATTTGCATTTTGTTCGAGATGGGCAACCGACTCGGCTAATTCTGCGCCGTTCCGGCGCACCAGGCAAGGCATGAAGTGCCTTTTGCGTTAGTTCGCGAAAGACCGATGAAACCCATGGAAAGGGGCAACGAGATGAGCAGGATCGATCGGGTCGAGATCCACGGGTTTACCTACGAGGTGCCCAATCTCGGCCTGCCCGGGCACGGCGCCGCGGGCGTCGGCAACTGGGTCTACGAGAAGGGCGCCAGGGTGAAGGCGAGCCGCTACGCGGTCCGGATCGGGACCGACGACGGCCTGGTCGGCGAGTACGTTACCCATTGGGTCGGCACGCCCTCGGCCATGGCGCAGAGCTGCATGCTCGCCCCGCATCTGCTCGGCCGCGACCCTGAGACCCGCGAGCAGATCTACGACGACCTCAAGCGCGAGCTTCGCGCCTATGATCACATGGGGCACGGGCCGCTCGACATCGCGCTCTGGGACCTCGCGGGCAAGAAGTACGGCCAGCCGGTCGCGACGCTTCTGGGCGGCTTTCGCCGGCGCCTGCCGACCTACGCCAGCACCTATCACGGCCAGGACCAGCCTGGCGGCCTCGACAGCCCCGAGGCGTTCGCCGACTTCGCCGAAGCCTGCAAGGAGCTCGGCTACACGGGCTTCAAGATCCACGGCTGGCACGATGGTGACCGACGGCGCGAGGCGAGGAACCTGCTCGGCGTTCGAGCGCGGGTCGGCGACGAGATGGCGCTGATGATTGACCCCGCCTGCGAGCTGCGGACCTTCATGGACGCCCTCTACGTCGGCCGCGCCTGCGACGAGGCGAGCTACTTCTGGTACGAGGATCCGTATCGCGATGCCGCGGTCTCCGCCTTCGGCCACAAGCGGTTACGCGAGAAACTTAAGACACCGCTTCTGATCACCGAGCATGTCCGCGGCCTCGAGCAGAAGGCGGGCTTCGTGCTCATGGGCGGCTGCGACATGATCCACGCCGATCCCGAGTACGACATGGGCATCACCGGAGCGATCAAGATCGCGCATCTCGCCGAAGGGCTCGGCCTCGACGTCCAGCTGCACGCCTCGGGCCCGGCGCACCGCCATTGCATGGCCGCGCTCCGCAACACCCATTACTACGAGCTGGCCCTGGTCGGCCCCGACATGCCGAACGCCATGCCGCCGGTCTACACCTCTGGCTACAGCGACTATCTCGAGGATGTGGGCGCCGACGGCTGCTTCCCGGTGCCGGACGGCCCCGGCCTCGGGGTCAGCTACGACTGGGACTTCATCGAGCGCAACCGCACCACCCACCAAGTGTTCCCATAGGACAAAGCTTATGCGGATCATCGATGCGCATCACCATCTCTGGGATCTGGCGGCGAACAGCTACCCCTGGCTGAAGCCCGAGACCCGTCATCCCGCGGGCGACCTGACCCCGATCTGCCGGAGCTATCGCCTCGCCGACTTCCTCGAGGACGCGCGTAACCAGAACCTCGCCAAGTCGGTCCATCTCCAGGCGGAGATCGACCGCGCCGATCCAGTCAGGGAGACCGCCTGGCTGCAGAGGGTCGCCGACGATCCGAGCTCGGATGGCTTCCCGCATGGCATCGTCGCCTTCGCCGATCTCGCCGATCCGAAGGTCGAGGCCGTGCTGGAGCGGCACTGCCGCTATCCGAACATCCGCGGCATCCGCTACCTCCTGAACTATGAGGATGGCGCGCCGCTCTACTCCGCGACGACGCGCGGCGACTGGCTGACCGATCGCCAATGGCGCGCGGGTTATGCCCTCCTGGAGAAGCTCGGGCTGTCGTTCGATCTGCAGATCTACTGGCAGCAGATGGCCGATGCCGCCGACCTCGCGCGAGCCTTTCCGAACATCCCGCTGATCCTCAATCACACCGGGATGCCGCGCTCGCGCAATCCGGACTACGTCGCGAACTGGCGCCGCGGTATGCGCCGTCTCGCCGAAGCGCCCAACATCGCCGCCAAGATCTCGGGCCTCTCGATGTTCCACCATGACTGGACCGCCGAGATCATCCGCCCCTTCGTCCTCGACACGATCGAGTTCTTCGGCACTCAGGGCTGCATGTTCGCGTCCAACTTCCCGGTCGACAAGCGAGCGACTACGATGCGATCTGGCGGGCATTCGATGAGATCACGGCGGAGTTCTCCGACGCCGAGCGGCGTGCCCTGTTCCACGACAACGCCCGGCGCACCTATCGTCTCTGAGCCGCGCCCAAGCCTTCGGCGCAGAGGAGCTGGTCGAAGGCAGCAACCGGAAAGGCCCTGTAGCGAGTGCGTTGTTTTGTCCGCAATAGGTAGCGCATGAGTTGACCGCTGTTGTGGTAGGTTGTGGGCAATGCGGGAGCGTTGTCCACAAAGTCCATAGGGCTTGGCCGCGTCGCGGTGGTCACGCGGCTGAACTACCTGCAGCACGTCTTCGCCCTGTCCGACGAAGCGGTGGTCGAGCGCTGGGTACGAGAAGCCGTACTGGCGGTATTTCTGCGGCTTTTGACTACTTGCAGCTCGCGCTACCCACTAACCCGAGCTCGCTGGTCCGTTGGCGCCAGCGCATCGGCCAGGACGGCAGCGAACTGCTGCTCCAGGCGACCATCGCCGCGGCCGAGCGGGGCGAGGCGGTGAAGGAGCAGAGCCTCGAGCGGATCAGCGTCGACACCACGGTGCAGACCAAAGCGATCGCCCATCCCTTGGACTCGCGCCTCTACCATCGCCGCCGCGAGATGCGCACCGTGCGCTCGCTGACGCCGAAGTCGGCGGCGACCTTTGGCCGCGGGCTGTTTCTCATCGAGCACGCGACGAACCATCAGGAGTCGACTGTGCGGAGTCGTGCGCGCATTCTAGCCAGAGAATCCAAGACCTGGTGCGACGATCGCCATTTGCTGGCGCGCCGCTCCGCGGCCTGCAAGACGGTCTTCGATCCGAACCCCGAGCAGGGCGGCTCCACCAACGTCGTGGCGCTCAGGCAGACTGGCCGGTGCGCAGCCGGAAGACTGTCTTCGATTCGCGCCTCTGGCGACGCCCCGCCAGGATGCTGGAACCGGATCCCGCGCGGTGCGTTGGGCTACCGAGGAACCCCGATGCGGCGACAAGTATATGGCTACGCGGGCCGAAGGGACCAATGCGGCAGGGTTGCAGACAGTCGATCGGCGCACAGCGGTCCCTCGGGGTCGCACGCCGAAAGTGAGGTTCACATGGAGGTGGCAGAGTTGGACGTTGTCGTCGTGACAGGCGCGTCCGCCGGCGTCGGACGCGCGTGCGCGCGGGCGTTTGGTGAGCGCGGTGCGGCGGTGGGGCTGATTGCACGCGGGCGTGACGGACTGGAGGCGGCGCGCCGAGAGATCGAGGCGGCCGGCGGCCGTGCAATCGTGCTCGTCGCCGACGTCGTCGATGCCGACCAGGTCGAGGCGGCGGCCGCACGGGTCGAAGCCGAATTCGGTCCGATCGATGTCTGGGTCAACGATGCCATGGTGACCATTTTCGGGCCCGTGCACGCGACGACGCCGGCTGAGTTCCGCCGCGCGACCGAGGTCACCTACCTTGGCACGGTTCACGGCACCATGGCCGCGCTCAAGCGCATGCGGGAGCGCGATCACGGGACCATCGTTCAGGTTGGCTCGGCGCTCGCCTACCGCTCGGTGCCGCTGCAGGCGCCCTATTGCGGCGCCAAAGCCGCGATCCGTGCTTTCACCGATTCGCTGCGCTGCGAACTCCTGCATGAGCGCAGCAACGTGCACCTCACGATGGTGCAACTCTCCGCATTCAACACACCCCAGTTCGACTGGGCGCACTGCCTTATGGACCGTACGCCGCAACCTCTGCCGCCGATCTTTCAACCAGAGGTGGCGGCCGAAGCGATCGTCTGGGCAGCGCAGCGCCGGCGGCGCGAGGTGTGGGTCGGCTGGCCAGCGGTCAAAGCCATCCTAGGCAACCGGGTAATCCCCGGTCTGCTCGACCGTATGATGGCCCGATCGGGATGGGACGGTCAGCTGACCGAGGAGCCGGCGGCAGCGAATCGCCCGGACAACCTGTACAGCCCGGTACCAAGTGACTTCGGGGCTCACGGGCGGTTCTCCGAGCGCGCCCGACCACGCAGCTGGCAATTCTGGCTGACCAGGCACGCCACGCCAACCCTCGCCGCCTCTGCTGCCGCCGTGCTCCTGGTCGCGGCGGTCATCGTCGTCGGCCTGACCTGAGCCGCCGGGCGGCGGCGCCTCACGGTGCTGCCACGGCCGCGAGTTCGGGCGGCCACGTCGCGGGACTTCGGGTCAGGTAATCCCCGAGGCTCAGCCCGAACATGATCATCACCCAGAAGAACGCGGCGAAGGCGACCAGGCGGGCGAGCGTGGTGGCGCGGCGCACGTGCAGGAAGAACCACATGATGAGCAGCGCCTGAACGGTCGCAAGCGCGAGGATGGGCACCGGCGCGAGCGGACCGAGCTTGAGCTGCGCGAGATGGTCAGGCTGCTGGTGAGCAGGAGCGCGGTGTTCGCGCTGCCGAGCCCGACATGCAGGTGATGGGTCGCGGTCTGCAGAGCCTGCCAATAGGTCAGGCGGTAGATCAGGATGCCGGCAAAGATGCCG
>JBKPDM010000348.1:0-3744 GCA_046727895.1 Pseudomonadota bacterium
GCCCTGAGGCGCTGCGCGATCCGCCGGTCGATGGCGGCGTCGTCCGGTTGGGCATTTTCCATTTTCGAGAATCTGTCCCGTATGGGGGATTCTGTCAAGCCGGCCGAATGCCTGCTTCGAGTCAGGGCGACGCGTCGTGCCTCGGCGCTCCAGCTAAGGGAGGATCGCCAGGATGGCGCTGAGGCAGGTGGTCACGCGGGCATGGCTGGCGGCGCAACCGGTCGCCGGCACCCGATCATTTGCGCTCGGCCCGATAGACGAGCACTTCTTGCGGGGTCATTGGCTCCCGCCGCGCCGTGGCCACCGCCGCCGCATCGAGGTCGGCCATGCCGGCGGGCCGCAGCGCGGCGTTGCCCCAGGCAGTATAGTTGACGACCGCAGCGACGCTGGCATCGGGGAGGTGGCCGAAGGGCGGAGGGCTGCTCGACGGCAGGCGCGCGACCACCCACTGGCGCTCGCGGACCAGTTCCGGCGGCAGTTTTCCGACGTGGACTGGTGGCCCGAATACATCGTGACCGAGTCGCCCCGCGTCTACTGCGGCGGCGGCGTCAACGCTGCCTCCGACCTCAGCTCTATCTGGTCGAAAAATTCTGCGGCCGTCCCCGATGCAGACTCTTGCTTTCTCGATGTGAGAGGCCAAAACTCTGCCCTCGACCATCGGGAACGGGAAACGTGGGCCAGCCTGGTCGCCCTGCACGCTTCCCATGACATGCTAGACTGAACAATTCCGACACCCGGAGGGATGAGGGCGATGCAGATCGCACAGAGCGTATCAAAGGGGGCTTCTTCCATCGGAAAATGGTTGGCAGCGTCTTGGGATTGGTTGCTCTTCGTTACCAGTGTGACGATCCTCGCCTATGCGGCTGGCGTGGCAACTGCTTATCTCAGGCTTCCGCCCTATCATACGTTGGGTGAAATCTGGTTTGCGGGCAAGGACTGGGCGGCGAACTGGCGCATGAAGCTTGGCGTCGAGCCCACTCGACATCTCGTGGTGGCACGCCACGACGGTGCCGGGGTCATCCAATACGCTGCGAGCGAGACAAGCCCGGGAGTCACCCTTCTGGAAAGCTTTTTCGATGGCCGCGTGGGTCTCCGGCTGATCGACAATCAAGGCAAGATCTTGAATGCCTGGGACACGCTCTACTCCAAAATTGCTCCGAATAGTGAATATGTTGATAGTTATAGACCCATTTCCCGCAA
Source organism: Pseudomonadota bacterium (assembly GCA_046727895.1). GTDB lineage: Bacteria > Pseudomonadota > Alphaproteobacteria > Geminicoccales > Geminicoccaceae > DATAOG01. Next base: position 1,201 of record JBKPDM010000348.1, read on the forward strand.
TGACTGGGAGACATTTATCCAGGGTGCGGCGCTCTATCCTGATGGTGACGTGCTATTCAACTTATCTGGCGTCGGCATGACCCGGATGAATGCTTGCGGCGAAGTCAAATGGACGCTTCCTGTGGCGACACACCACTCGATATATGTCGCCGACGATGGTGACATCTGGACTCTGACTAGGAAGCGCTATGATCGACGGGTTGCCAAATTTCCCGGTCTGCGCCCCGAATTCGAGGACCAACCGATACTCGAAGTTTCCCCTCAGGGCGAAATTCTGCGTGAAATCTCGCTTCTAGAAGTCCTCTACAAGAATGATCTCGTCGCCTCCTTGTTCCCTAGCGGAGGGGGGCCGATCGACAACGACTCCAGGCTGGATGTTCTGCACGCGAACGATGTTGAGATCCTTACGCAACGCGATGCGCCGGCGTTCCCCCTGTTCGAAGCTGGCGATGCTCTCGTTTCCTTGCGCAATCTGAATCTACTCATCGTATTCGACCCTGATTCCGGCGTCGTGAAGTGGTCACAGACCGGCCCTTGGCTACGGCAACATGATGCCGATTTCTTGCCAGATGGACGCATTATGATGTTTGACAATCACAATGATGGCGCAAACGGTCGGCTTCTCGGTGGGAGTCGGGTCCTGGCGATCGATCCGGTCACCCGCGAGGTCGAGACAATCTATCAAGGAACCCCGGAAGCACCCTTTTTCAGCGCCTTACACGGCAAGGTGGACCGGCTGGCCAACGGCAATTTTTTGGTTACAGAGACAGACGGTGGCCGGGTCTTCGAGGTAACTCCGGAGAGAGAGATCGTTTGGTCATTCATCAACCGCTATGATGCGAGCCACCTCATATCCATCTTCGGCGCCAGCCGTTACCCGGAATCGTTTGGTAATTTCGACCGTAGCGGGTGCTCGTGAAGGTGCGGACGCGTACGACATCACGACGGGAAGAGTTCCGGCGCGGGCCGCTGATCCCTGCCCGAGGCGGCGACGGCCCGCGTGTCGGGGCTGAATGTCGCTCGGATCAGGGCCCAGGACCGGATCACCGTCGTCGAACTTCTCCGGCTGCGGACCGTCCCGCGCACTCCCCGCGACACTGCCGCGCGGATCGATGCAGCGGCGGATGGGGTCATCGGCACGCTTCTGCTGGGCCGCAAGCGCGTTCGGCAGCGTCGGATGCCGCCAGTTTCGTGACGCGCCTGGACCACCTCTCCCCTGACGGGCTGTTGCGAAGCCTTGACGCAACGTCGCTCTCCTCGGCGAATGCCCAGACGCGCGAATCCGGGCGCCAGGCCAGACGACCACGGCCGCCGCCGCGCCGGCGAGGGCGGCGACCTCGCGGACATCGAATGCTGGGGGCTCTTTTTGTCGCTATCGGCTCCAGGGCCCAGAGAGGCATGATGGCCTGCGAATGCATGCATTGGCAGACGTCTTGATCAGGCCGGCATGGTGCGCGGGCGGGGGTGGGTGAGGAGCAGCCAGAAGGCGATCGACATGTTGAGCAGGTTCCAGGCGATGCCGTTCAGGAAGGCCGCCCGATAGGAGCCGGTGAGGTCGAAGATCGCGCCCGCCATCCAGCCGCCGATCGCCATGCCGAAGACGGTCGCCATCAGGACCAGGCTGACGCGCGCGCCGGCCTCCCGCGCCGGGAAATAGTCGCGCACGATCAGGGCATAGCTCGGCACGATCCCGCCCTGCGCGAGCCCGAACAGCGCCGAGACGACGTAGAGCGACATCAGCCCGTCGAAGGGCAGGTAGAAAAGGAGGGCCAGGCACTGCAGGGTGGAGCCCAACAGCAGCGTGCCAATACCGCCGATCCGATCGGCGATCAGACCCGAGGCGAGCCGGCTCGCGACGCCGAAGCCCAGCATCAGCGAGAGCATCTCGGCGCCGCGCGCCGGCCCGTAGCCGAGGTCGGCGCAATAGGCGACGATGTGCACCTGGGGCATCGACATGGCGATGCAGCAGGCGAGCCCGGCGAGCACCAGGAGCGCCTGGAGCACGGACGGCGACACGTTGCCCATGCCCGGAAAGACGCGGGCGTGGCCCGCAACCCGGCCATCCTCCAGCGACGGCCGCCGCCGGAGCACGAGCGCCAGCGGCAGCATGGTCAGGACGCAGAAGACGCCGATCCCCACGTGCGCCTGCCGCCACCCGACGGCCGCGATCGCGGATTGCAGGACCGGCGGCCAGATCGTCCCGGCCAGATAATTGCCGCTCGCGACGATCGCGACCGCGATGCCGCGCCGCCTCTGGAACCAGAGCGAGACGTCGGCGACCAGGGGCCCGAAGGTGACCGAGCTGCCGAGCATGCCGATCAGGAGCGCCTGCGCGAGCATGAACTGCCAGAGCTCGCTCGCCTGTGCCGCGGCAACGTAGCCGATGCCGAGCATGAGCGCGCCGAGCATGACCGGCACCATGATGCCGAAGCGGTCCGCGAGCCGCCCCATCAGCACGCTGCCCATGGCGAAACCCACCATGGTCGCGGTGTAGGGCAGGGACGCGCCGCCGCGGCCCACTCCGAACTCGGCCTCGATCACGGG
>JBKPDM010000349.1:0-4795 GCA_046727895.1 Pseudomonadota bacterium
TACCCCGGCTCTGGTTGACCCGCATGTCGTTGCCGATCTCTTAACAGCTGCTGCACATTTCTTTATACTGACTTTCCCCCGGCCCCTCGAGGTTGGTTGCTGCTACCCCGGACCGCCCGGGCACGAGCCGGGAGGCGGAGCTCGATGTTGCTCGCCTGTCGGTGCCAAAACTTGATGTCCATGAACTTTGTTTTCCCCATCGGGGGGACTGAAACTCACGCAACTCGTGTGATCAAGGAGTGTTTTTCATGATCCACAGCCGCAGCCGTATTGCCGCACCGCTCGCCGTAGCCGCGTGCCTGGTCGCGGGACCCGTGAGTGCCGATGACTTCGAGGACATGGTCGCTCAGCACATGGTCGCCGAAGCACTGCTCACGGCGCATCTGGTTGCGGTCGCCGAGAAGGCCGGCCTCGGGAACGAGGAGATCCGGGCCATTTTGAAGGACGTGGCCGACAACTCGGTGATTGACGAGTTCTGGATCACCGACCCCGAGGGCCATGCTGTCCTCGCGAACCGGGAGGTCAGCTTCACTTTCAGCCCCGATCCGGCCAAGCAGCCGCAAGCCTCCGCGTTCTGGCCGCTGCTCACCGGCGAGAAAAAAGTGGTGATCCAGAAGGACGAGAAGCGCGAGATCGACGATCAGATCTACAAGTACGTCGGCGTGGCCGGGATCGACAGGCCGCGCATCGTGCAGGTCGGTATCGCTGCGGCCCACTTCGCTACACCGAAATAAACCGAGAGCTCGCTAGCCCGTAGTCCGCCACAACCTCGCCCTCGAGGTTCTCCGCTCGCGCCTCACCCAGTGCATGTCGAGCCTCGTGACGAGATCGGGTGATGTCAAGACGGCAGCCGAGCCACCCGGGTCGCCCCGCGTGGCTCGTTGGGAGGAGATCAGGCGAGAGGGCCGGGCCGGTGCCGGCGGGGGCTTACCCTATGCGCGCGATCTGCGGGACGTCGCGCCGGCTGACGCCGAGCTCGGCCGCTTCAGGGCCCAGGTCTGGTCCTCGATCGTGGCCTACAATCTCGCCCTCACGCCCCTCCAGTCGGCCTGACGCCACTCACCCCCGCCACCCACTTCAGAGCAACCAACCCCCGGCGACAGTGTCCGCAAGGGTCGCGCAGGCGCAGCCTCAACCTGCTGCGCGCCGTCGCCACGGCGCCGCCGCCTTCACATCGATCACTCCGTCGAGCCCACTTGACGAGGGACTACAGATCGGCAGCGGTCTTGTGCCAACGCCCAGCAAGCAGGCGCTCCTGGACCTAGCCCGCAATTTCCTGAACATTCCGGACCCAAGGCATCAGGAAGCTGTGGCGATGCTCGCCCGAGCGCTTGCCGAGCGTGACGACGGAGGCCAGCGCGCCGCGTAGCTCGAGAGGGCTCTTTCTGGCGCGGGAGCGCGCAAACCACTTCAGCAGAACCGCTCACGCTGCTTCTCCCACTCGAGCGAGAACGGCTTCAAGAACCGCGCGAGCCCTGCCGTCGGCCGCCCGTCGAGGATTCCTTCGACAATGTCGGGAGCAAGGAGCATCAGCCGGATGACGCGGCATACGTAGCTCGGCCTAATGCCTTCGGCGCCGGCGAGCTCGGTAAGCGTCCCATGCTCACCGCTCTCCAGCATCCGCTGCCAGCAGTGCGCACGCACGAGGGCCTTGACCAACGTGCCATTCGCCTGCGGCTTGGAGCTGGGCACGATCTCGCTCCCGTCCGGCGCAACGATGCGTTTGCGGCCGCCGCGATGCCGGAATCGCATGGGAATTCGGACGACCAGCGTCGTGCCCTCGAGCCGGGTCTGGACGCCGCTCATCACGCCGCCCTCGCCGTCGGCTCGTTGCCCGGCCGCAGTTCCGCGACTAGGCTCGCCAGCCCCTCGGCCCTGATCCGCACTTCGAGGGCGTCCTCCCTGACGTCGACCCGCTCGACCAGGAGCTGAACGAGGCGCGCCTGCTCGGCGGGGAACAGCTCGTTCCAGACCGTAGCAAAGTCGGCGAGCAGGACGGTGACCTCGCGCTCGGTGATCGCGTCATCGCCCTCTCGCTTCGCGGCTGTCCAGGTTCGCGCCACCAGCTCCGGCGCGGCCAGCAGCTTCTGGACGTGGTCGAGCACGGCGCCCTCGACGTCTGCGGCGGGCACACTCGTCACCGGGCAGGTGTCGTAGCCATCCGCGATCGCCTCACGGGCTACGTAGTAGCGGTAGATCCGACCGCGCCTTTGGGTGTGGCTGGGCGACATCGCCCGACCGTTCGGGCCGAAGATCAAACCCTTTAGGAGCGCTGGAACCTGTGCCCGGGTCGCGGCGCCACGCCGGTGGGCTGGCTCGGCCATCACCGCGTGCGCCTTGTCCCAGGCCCGCTGGTCGACGATCGCGGCGTGCTCACCGGGATAGGCGACGCCCCTGTGCACGGCCTCGCCGAGGTACACACGGTTGGCGAGCACCTTGTAGACCGCGCCCTTGGTCCATGGCTTGCCACCACGGGCGCCGTCGGCGCACTGGCGGCGCTTCGTGACCTCGTCCGCTGCGTTCAGCTCGCGGGCCACAGCGAGCGCCGAGCCGGTCTTGGCGAAGCGGTCGAAGATCCGGCGCACGAGGTCCGCTTCGCGCTCGACCACCACGAGCCGGCGGTCCCGGACCTCATAGCCGAGCGGCGGCCAGCCACCCATCCACATCCCCTTCTTGCGGGAGGCGGCGAACTTGTCGCGGATGCGCTCGCCGATGACCTCGCGCTCGAACTGGGCGAACGAGAGCAGGATGTTGAGCGTCAGCCGGCCCATCGAGGTGGTGGTGTTGAACTGCTGGGTGACGCTGACGAACGTCACGTTGTGCCGCTCGAACACGTCAACCAGCTTGGCGAAGTCCGTGAGCGAGCGGCTGAGGCGGTCGATTTTGTAGACCACAACGACGTCGATCATCCCGGCCTCGATATCCCGCAGCAGCCGCTGCAGGGCGGGCCGCTCCAGCGTGCCGCCCGAGATGCCGCCGTCGTCGTAGTGGTCGGGCAGCGCAATCCAGCCCTCGCTCTTCTGGCTGGCGATGTAGGCGAGCCCGGCTTCGCGCTGGGCGTGGAGCGAATTGAACTCGAGCTCCAGCCCCTCCTCGGAGGACTTGCGAGTGTAGGCTGCGCAGCGCAGCTTGCGGGCAGGGCGCTGGTTCACTTGCCGCCCCCGTGGCGCTTCACTCCAAAGAACGTGAAGCCGTTCCACCTCGTCCCGGTGATCGCGCGCGCCACCGCACTCAGGCTCTTGTACCGGCGCCCCTCCCACTCGAATCCGTCGGGGAGCACCGTGACCTTGTGCTCGACGCCGCGCCACTCGCGGATGAGCTGCGCGCCGGCCACCGGGCGGTCGACCACTCGCCGCCGAGCGGTTTTCGGATCGAGCGCATCGGCCAGCGCGTCGAGCTTCGCTCGCGTCGCGGGCTTCAGCCCGCCGAAGTGTAATTCTTGGAGCCTGTAACTGAGTCGCGAGATCAGATAGCTGCGGCTGAACCCAGGCGGCTCCTTGTCGAACAGCTCGCGCCACATCCGCTTAAGCTCGGGTGTCGGCGTCTTCGGCAGGGCCGCCACCTGCGCGGCGATCGAATCGGTCATATGCGACGTCTCCGTTGACCTGAGGGTCGGACATGACCGCTTCGCCTGGGCGAGAAGTCGACCGAAACCTGCTCCGCGGTGCTGCCCCGGGGAGCGCGCAGGCGCGCGCGGAGCCGCACGATGCCAGCGGCCAGGATCTCGGCGATCTCGTCGAGGCGCTCGGCCGGGGTCATGAGGTCGGGCTTCAGGGGCTTGGACACTTCGAGCCATCGGTAGGTGCAACTCGTTGATCACACATACCGATCAGGCGCCCAAACTGCCGGGCGGCTCGCACCCGCTTATTGCGATTGCAGCGATCGCGAGTTATCAGTGGTCAACTTGGGCGTGCGCCGCCCAGGCGCGCGGTGTCGCGACAGCGATGCCGGCCCAGTCCCCAATCTGCTGAGCAGGAGAGCGCCGTCGATGCGGATGTTCGAAGACGAGCCACAGGGCCCGAGCGGGCCGCCGACCGATTTCTGGGAGCACCGGCTAGAGCTGCCGGTCAAGCGCATCCTGGAGGATGCGGCGGAACCGGTCTTCATGGAGGAGTGGATCAAGCGACGAAAGCCACGGCAGGTGGCGATGCTCCGCCGACTTCTCGGTCTCCCGGTCGACGCGCGCTTGCGCGAGCGAAAGGCTGAGCTCCAGGAGCGGCGCGACGGGCTGATCAGGTTCGTTCCGGCGGCCGAGTTCGCGGCGCGCAGGTCCATGCATGCCGCGCTTGATGTTGCGGTAGGCTGCCTGGATCAGGCCGATGTCGCGATCGCGCTGGAGGCTGCCGGCAGGTACGACACGAGCGCCCTGGTCTTCGCAATCCTGGATCGATCCTGGCCCGACCTGGAGAAGATCTTCCATCTGGACAAGCTGCACAAGGTCGGCTTTGAGCGCATGCGGCTACCGCGGCCGCCCAGGCGGCCAGCCCGCCGCCTGAAGGAATTCCTGACGAGCGGCGAGCTCCTTGCAGTTCTCAGGCGCTTCGACGCCGATCAGCGGGATCGGCATACGAGCGAACTCCAGCAAGTCATCGAGCTCCAGGATGATGCGCAGGTTGTCTTCATTCGACGCCCACACCAGCACAGTTACGTCCTCGCCCAGAATCAGGTGGTACATGGGTTCACGCCGGACCCGATCGTTCTCGACTTCAGGGATGAGGCCGCACGGCTGAACGTGGCGTCCCACAACCACACGGCCTCCTACGAGATAGCCGGATCGCCACAGCCTTCTACGGGC
>JBKPDM010000350.1:0-12449 GCA_046727895.1 Pseudomonadota bacterium
ACCAGCAGGAGTCGACCTTGCGGCGTCAAACGCGCATTCTTGTGCAGGTTCATCCGGGTGATCTCCCGCTCAGCGCTGACCGTCTCGCAACCGACAGCCTGACCGGGTGTCCCCGGATGAACAACCTTCATAGCAACCACAGCTAGCTCACCGCTGGCTGCGCCACCGCTCCCGCAGGCTGCTCAATCGCCCAGGCGTCGCGGTCGATGGTTGAGATCGGCGAACTTCTCGAGATCGAGGACCGGCTGCTCGATCCCGGCGCGGTGCTGCTCGTCGAAGTCGTTGATGATGCGCAGGCCGACCTTGATCAGCAGTAGCACCGCGGCGAGGTTGACCACCGCGAGCAGCCCCATGGTGACGTCGGCGAAGGCGAACACGGTCGAGAGGTCCTGCAGCGAAGGCGAACAGCATCAGCGCGATCGAGACGTAGCTGCGGCCCCATTCGCCGACGTGGCTGGCCAGCGCCGTCTGGGTTAGCGCGACACCGCTGCTCTCCTGCAGTTCCGGGCTGTAGGTGCTCGAAAGCAGGATCATGAAGGCGGTGCAGGAGCAGATGATCAGGGTGTCGATGAACACGCTGAACGCCTGCACGATGCCCTGGTTGCCCGGGTGGCGCACATAGGCGACCGCGGCGACGTTGGGCGCGCTGCCGAGGCCCGCTTCGTTGGAGAACAGGCCGCGCCGCACGCCCATCGCGATCGCCGCCCCCAGGCCACCCGCGAACGCCGGCATGAGTCCGAAGGCGCTCTTGACGATCATGACGAACACCGCCGGCACCTCGGCGATGTGCAGCAGGACCACGACCGCGGCGATCAGGATGTAGCCGGTCGCCATGATCGGCACGATGATCTCGGCCGCGGCGGCGATCCGCTGATGCCGCCGAAGATGATCAGACCGAGCACGATCACCAGCCCGATCCCGGTGACGACGGTCGGGATGCCGAAGGCGTCGCCGAACGACGACGCGACCGTATAGGACTGCAGTGCGTTGAAGCCGAGGCCGAAGGTCACCAGGAGCAGCACCGAATAGAGCCCGGCCAGCCAGCGCTGGCCCAGCCCGCGCTCGATGTAGTAAGCGGGGCCGCCCCGGTAGGTGCCGTCGGGCTCGGCGTTCTTGAACAGCTGGGCGAGCGCGCATTCGGGCCGCAGGGGACCCGACTTCGTCAGGCGCCGGCGATGGCGCCTCCCGAGCCCCGCCTCATCCCCCCGCGCGGCGGACGAGGGAGAAGGCGAACTCGCGCCCCAGGCCGAAACGGTAGGCGGAGCTGATCCAGAGCAGGGCGAAGGGCTCGAGCAGGCGGGCCGAGGCGAGGCCGCCCGCCTCGACGCTCTCGAAGCCGAGCTCGTCGGCCAGCCGGGCCACGGTGCGGCGCGCCTGGGCATCGTCACCCGCGACGTACATGACGGCGCGCCGCCCCTCGAGCCCGGGGTTCGCCATGATGTTGAAGCCGACCGTGTTGAACGCCTTGACCACCTTGGCGCCGGGCGCCCAGCGGGCGACCTGCTCGCCGCCGCTGGTCTCGTGACCATGAGTGAGGCCGGTCAGATCGGGCTTGAGCGGGTTGGTGCAGTCGACGACGATCTTGCCGCCGAGATCGCCGGCGCTGCCGATCGCGGCCTCGGTGGCGCTCCAGGGCGTCGCCAGGACCACGATGTCGGCGCCGGCGGCCGCCGCGGCGACGCCCGCCACCCGCGCCTTTGCGGTGAGTGCCTTGTGCTTCGGCGCCGCCGGATCGCGCACGCCGAACGTCACCTCGTGCCCCTTGCTGGCCCAGCGCTGCCCCAGCGTAGCCCGACGTTGCCAGACCCAATGACCGCGATTCGCATCCCGCCTTCTCCGATAGGTCGTTCGCACCACCATGAAATTAGCGCGCTCGCGCCAATCGACGATCCGCGAGGCGGATCGCGCGCTCGGGGAGAGGGTGGTGACCGTCTTGCAGGCCATCCGCGGCGGGTTGATGCTGGGCTCGATCATGGACCCTTGGGAGACGCCGCCATGAAACTCGGGCTCGGGCTGTATCGGGATCTGCTGACCGACGACAACTTCCGATTCGCGCGGCAGACGGGCTGCACCCACATCGTAGCCCATCTGACCAACTACTTCGCGGGCGCGAGCCCTGATCTGAGCTCCAGCGGGGACATGGGCTGGGGCTCGTGCGAGGGCGCTGCACTCTGGTCGCAGGACGAGCTCGACGACCTGGTGGCGGCCGCTCGCAAGCACGGCCTGGCCATCGCCGCGCTCGAGAACTTCAACCCCGCCTTCTGGTACGACGTGCTGCTGGATGGCCCAGAGCGGGACCGGCAGCTCGAGGATCTCAACATGCTGATACGCCGCGTCGGCCGGGCCGGGATCCCGGTCATCGGCTACAACTTCTCGATCGCCGGGGTGTGGGGCTGGTACAAGGGTCCCCATGGCCGGGGCGGCGCCGTCTCGGTCGGCTTCGATGCCGCCAGATGCGAGATCGACCGCCCGATCCCCAAGGGCATGGTCTGGAACATGCGCTACGCGAGCGGCGCTGGCGCCGGTTACGTCGAGCCGATCCCGAGCGAGGAGCTCTGGCAGCGTCTGGAGCATTTCCTGAATGCGCTCCTGCCCGTCGCGGAGGAGGCCGGCGTCGCGCTTGCCGCGCATCCGGACGACCCGCCGGTCGAGCGCCTCCGCCTCGCCGCCCGCGGCATCAACCAGCCCTCCAGCTATGACCGGCTGATCGCGCTGAACCGAAGCCCGATGAATCGGCTCGAGCTGTGCCTGGGCTCGGTTCAGGAGATGACCGAGGGCACGGTCTACGATCTGGTCGAGCACTACGCGGGCGAAGGGCGGATCGCCTACGTCCATTTTCGCAACGTCCGCGGCAAGGTGCCGAGCTACCTCGAGACCTTCGTCGACGAGGGCGACATCGACATGGTGCGGGTGGTCGGGATCCTGAAGCGCCATGGTTACGAGGGCGTGCTGATCCCGGACCACACGCCCGAGATGACCTGCGCCGCACCCTGGCACGCCGGCATGGCCTACGCGCTCGGCTACATGCGCGCGCTGATTCAGAGCACTCGAGCGCCGATGAGCGGGCTCGTAACAAAGCGCGAGTGAACGTCCTGGCTGGGTGTCAGCACTCGTGATTGTGGTATCGATAAAATCTAAACAAAATTTGTACCAAAGTACGATCTGTGCGAGACTTTTGACATTGCTGGTCTCCGAGTGCACCGATAAGGATATTGCCAGAAACTACGCAGTTTGTCTGGGTTGCATCCGCAAGAGGGGAAATCACGATGCACCGTATGTTGGGACTGGCAGCCGCGCTCGCGGTAGCCTTCACGGCCTCTTTGGCGAGCGCCGACGAGATCACTGGCGCGATCGAAAAGATCGACCTGAGCGGCAATACCTTCATGGTCGGCGACAAGCTGTTCGCGGCCTCGCCGGACAACACCGTCGGCGCGAAGCTGTCCGAGCTCAAGGAGGGCGACAAAGTGACCGTGGTCTTCACCGAGGAGACCCACGGCGACAATCCCATCAACGCGATGGAACTCAAGAAGGCAGAATAAATCGCGGAGGAGGCTCGGACGGCGCCAGACCGCCGTCCGAGCACTGCGACGTGACTGCGGCCGATGCCGGCCGCATTTCTAGACTATTGCGCCAGGCGCGGCGAAGGCTCGCGCAGATGACTGCTCAGAAGCGCCAGGCAGTAGATCAGCCAGACAGCGTTGAGAACGACATGGGCCAGGCTCGCGCCGATGAGGCCGAGCGAGGGTAAGCCGACGAGCAGGCAGCTGTAGAAGGCGAGCGTGGCGAACACCACGCTGTACAGGTGCTGCCGCTGGAGGCCCATGCTGAGGAGCGCCGGGCGAAGCGCGATGCCGCCGAGCGCCAGGGTCGCCGCGCCCATCTGCAGGACAAGGGACGCCGCGGCAGCCGTGAATTGCCGGCCGACGGTCAGAGCGAGCAGCCGTTCGGCCTGCACCCCGACCACCAACAACACGACGCCGGCCAGAGCGCCGCTGAACAGGTTCACCTGCAGCACGGTCTGGCGCATGCGGGCGGCCTGGCCACGCGCCCAGAGGCGGGCAACGTCGGGGAAGATCGCCTGCTGGATCGGCACGCCGATCTTGAGGGCGGCATCGCCCAGGCGTTTGGCGACGGTGTAGAGGCCAACCGCGGCGGGGTCGAGCAGAGCGCCGACCAGGAGGGTGTCCACCTCGCGCGTGCTCTTGCGGATCAGCACCGCCAGATTGAGCGTCCAGATGAAGTTCCAGATGCCCGGGCAACGGCTCGTCACGCCACGCAGCGGGGCACGCAGGAAGTCGCCAAAGCCCCGGCGGCTCAGCTCGCGCCATGCCAGGCCGAGCAGTGTGAAATTGCGCGCGATCTGCACGATCACGCCGAGCAGCAAAAACGCCCAGATTCCGGCACCGGTCGCCCAGGCGAGAGCGACCAGGACCAGCCGCAGGACGGCGCAACCGGCCTCCAGCCAGGCGAACACGGCGAATCGATCGAACAGGCGCAGCACCGCGATCGGCGTGGCGGCGAGCCGAAGTTGCAGGCTCAGGCTGTAGAGCGCGGCCATCTGCATCGTCGCAGCGCTCCAGCCGAACCACTCGCCGCACACATAGACGCCGCCCAGCGCGACCAGGCTCGCCAGGAGCGCACCGCCGAGGTCCAGCAAGGTGCCGAACTTGATCAGGCTCCGGAAATCACTGCCGCGGTCCTGCTCGAAGGCCGCGGCGCCGTATTTGATCAGCGCCTGCCAGGGCTCGGGCCGGGCGAGCCGGTCCACCAGCCGGACATAGGCCTCGATCAGGGCGAGGATACCGAGCGCTGCGGGGCCGAGCGCGCGCGCGGTCAGAGCGAGCGCGGCCAGGCCGATCAGTGCCGCGATGGCGTTGCCGCTGATCAGGTAGCCAACGTTCTTGAGCAGCCGGCGCAGGATCTCGTCACGCCAGCTGGCGAGCGCAAAGGCCGTGAGCCGAGCCTTCATCGTGCTGCCGTGCGCAGAGCGGCCGGCCGATTGCCCCGTCTGCGTCCCTCGACGCTCATCTTTCTCGTGATCGCGACGCTGATGCTCGTTGAGCGGGAGCGCGAGTCGGTGGAACGAGGCCCGTCGTGAGCCCCACCCTGTCGCGAATCCATGAAGTTACCCCGCGGTGCTCGAAAGTCTCGCTAGAGCGAGTCGAACGCGCCAGCCACTTGTGAAGTAAATGTAAGATAAATCAAAAATGCGAAATCTTCAATTATCGAAACAGCTAGACTTCAATGTTAACAATCAACTCGGGATTCACTACCCGACATTGCGGGTGCCGCTTCTCGTCGACGGTGATATGGTCCGTCCTCGTATGGCTGAAGTACACCACGGGTTGCAAGACGCCGATGAACCGGCCGCCATAGCCCTCGAGCAGGTTCCTGACCGCGGTCCAGTCCCAGAGCAGCGCGACCTCCGCCGCCTTCTCGCGGTCCTGGCCGCGACCGCTGCGCGCTCACGGCAGGCGGCTCTCGGAAACGGGCTGGCGCAGCGCGGCCGGCGCGCGGCCCGAGGTCGCGTCGGCGATCAGCCGGTCCCACAGCGCCATGACGGCCTCGCGCCCGAACCGCTGCACGCGCCCTGGCGCGCTGCGGCGCCGAACGCGGCACGCCGATCGGGGTCGACGATCAGCGTCGTCAGCGCACCGGCGAGCGCGGCCACGTCCTCGGGCGGGACCAGCAGGCCATCCACCCGGTCGCGGACGATCTCGCCCGGTCCCCAGGGGCAGTCGAACGCGATCACCGGCAGACCCGCCGCCATGGCCTCGGTGATCACGTTGCCGAAGCTCTCGTAGCGCGACGACAGGACGAAGATCTCGCCCTCCGCGACCCACTGTCCGGGCCGCTCGGTCAGGCCGGGCAGAGCGACCCGCTCGCCGAGACCGAGTTCGTCCCGCAGCGCCTCGAGGCGGGCCCGTTCCGGTCCCTCGCCCCAGATGACCAGGCGCCAGTCGGGATGCGCGCGGGCGATGGCCGCGAAGGCTCGCAGGAGGAGATCGAAGCCCTTCTGATCGACCAGGCGGCCGACGGCGACCACGACCCGGCTGCCGCCCCGCTCCGGCGTCTCTGCGGGCGTATCCACGGGGTTGGGGATCACCCGGCCGCGTGCCTGGATCGCCGCGGGAAAGCAGCCGAGCACGCCCTCACTCGGGGTGACGACATGGTCGGCCCAGCCGTACAGACGGTGACGGAGCCAGGTCCAGACCGGGTTGAAACGCTGCCGATCGGGATTGTTGCGCTCCGAGATGATCACCGGCAGGCGCAGCCCGCGGCTCGCCAGCACGGTCAGCACATTGATCTTGGCCAGAAAGGCGATCACCACGTCCGGCTCGATCTGGCACAGCGCACGGCGCAGGACCGCGAGCCGCCTGACGCTCTGCCAGGCCGCCCGCCAAAGCGGCCCGGAGACCGCGACGAGATCCAGCTGGCGCAGCGCCACCCTCGGATCGATCTTGTAGTAGGGGCGGGTGCCGGGCCGCTCGAACGACATCAGCGTGACCGAGGCGCCGCGCGCCGCCCAGTGGTTGGCCATGCCGATCAGCACCCGCTCGGCGCCGCCGGCACCCAGCGAGGTGATCACCAGGGCGATGCGCATCGGACGTTGGCCAGGGTCGCGGCGCATCCGACGCCGCGCCGAGCGCGGCCGGCTGAGCTCATCGAAGCCATCATCTGTCGCTCGCGGCGATCGCCATCGCCCGCACCTGCCATCGGACGCGGATCAGCCCGCACGGTCCGGGCCGATCAGTGCCAGCTTTTGTTTGCCAGACCCCTAAGATCGGAGCCTTTCGGGATGGGCGCGCCGGCCCGCGGTGACGGTGCGCGGGGCTGCCTCAGCGCAGCCGGCGCAACCCCTCGAGCACGCGCTCGATCAAGTCGCCGGGCGTGCGCCAGGGTGCGAGGGTGGCCGGGGCGCGTCGGGCGGCACCGTCTCGGCGCCCTCGCCGAGTGCCCGTTGCATGATCACCGTGTCGAGCCAGCGGCCGAACTTGCAGCCGACGTTCTCGAGCACGCCGACGGTGCGGAAGCCCGCCTGCTGGTGCGCGGCGATCGCGGCCTGATGGGCCGAATCGCCGATGATCGCCACCATCTGACGCATACCACGGGCGGTCGCGCCGGTGATCAGCGCGTCGAGCAGCGCGCGGCCGACGCCGCGCCGGCGCGCCCAGGACGCCACGTAGACCGAGTCCTCGACGGTGTAGCGATAGCCCGCTCGCGCGCGGTAGGGTCCGGCATAGGCGAAGCCGGCGATCCGCCCGTCGGCCTCCGCGACGACATAGGGCAACCGTGCGCCCCTGATCACCCGCCAGCGCGCCGTCAGCTCGATCAGATCCGGCGGCTCGAGCTCGAACGATGCGGTGCCCTGGAGCACTTCGAGGGCGTAGATCTCGCGCACAGCTTCGAGGTCATGCTCCCGACAGTCGCGGACCAGGGGTGGTGGCGATCTCATGTCTCAGTCTCCGCCCGCACTGGCAACGCCACCTGCCGGGGGTGGCCATGGCGCGGAAGATCGAGCCCGATCGGGCGCGCCAACTCAGCACCGGCCTCGCTCATGCAAGACTCCCGAAGTTCATGCCAGCGCAGACTGAGACGTTCACACCGATCAAGCGGGAATCGGGGTTGACGGTCAAGTCGCGAGCCGGCTCACCGCGCGGGCGTCACGACTTGACAGCCGCAGCCGCATCGTGTGGCCTCGTCGCGGGCGATCGGCAGCGAACCGGCGTGGCAGGAAACCCATCGAGGATAGCGGAGCACTTCGCGCGCCAGGCAGAGGCCTGCCGGCGGCTCGGCTCGCCGTTCACCGCGGCGCTGCTCGATCTCCTCCTCGATCATCTCGAACGCCGTTCCCCGATCGGCCGTGCGCTCCAGGACTGGCCGGGCGACCCGCGCGAGGATGCGCTGGCGCTGCGCCTCGCGGGCGGCCTGCACGCCCTCGTCCTGAGCGCTCGCGCGCCGGCGCTCGCCGCGGCCTATCCGGGCGCCGCCGCGGCGGGTGATCGGGCACGCCTTCGCTCTGCCGTCCCCGCCGCCCTCGAGGCGCACACGGACTTCCTGATCGCCTTTCTCGAACGGCCGCCGCAGACCAACGAGGTGGCGCGCGCGGCGATGCTCCTGCCCGGTTTTCTGACCATCGCGGCCGATGCGGGCCTGCCGCTCGCTCTGCTCGAGCTTGGCGCCAGCGCCGGGCTCAATCTCCATTGGGACGCCTATCACTACCGATTGGGTGAAGCCGACTGGGGCCCGGAAGATTCGCCGGTTCGCCTCGCACCCGAATGGCGCGGCCGCCCGCCGCCGCTGCTGCCGAAGGTGGCGATCGAATCAAGGGCCGGGTGCGATGCCGCCCCCCTCGATCCCGGCGACGAAGGCGACCGGCTGCGCCTTCGCGCTTACGTCTGGGCCGACCAGACCGAACGGCTGGAGCGGCTCGCGCGGGCGCTGGAGGTCGCAGCACTCCGGCCGACCCGCGTCGAGCAGGCCGATGCCGCGTCATGGCTCGAGGCGCGCCTCGCCACGCCCGCGCCGGATGCGGCGACCGTGGTCTACCACTCGATCGTCTGGCAGTACCTCGGCGAATCCACCAAGGCGCAAGTCCTCGATCTGCTCGCCGCGCGCGGCAGACAAGCGAAGTCGAACTCGCCCCTCTACTGGCTGCGTATGGAGCCGGCGAGCGAGCCGCGCTTCGCCGAACTTCGCCTCACCGCCTGGCCCTCGGGTAGGGAGCGTCTGCTCGCCCGCAACGACTTCCACGGCCGCTGGATCGAGTGGTTCGGCCAGGCGGACGGTGACCGGTAAGCCGGCGCGCCATCAGCGCCGAGTGCTTGCCAGGGCTGCTGCGGCGCCGCATAGTTCGGAGCGCCATGGCCGTCAGCGAGCTGCCCAGAACCTTCAGCCAACGCCATCTGCTCGGCATCGAGGGTCTGGCGTCCTGGGAAATCCAGCATCTCCTCGACCGTGCCGACGCCTATGTCGCGCACGGACGCCAGGCCGACAAGAAGCTTGCCGTGCTGCGCGGTCTCACCCAGATCAACCTGTTCTTCGAGAGCTCGACTAGGACGCGCACCTCATTCGAGCTGGCCGGCAAGCGGCTCGGCGCCGACGTGGTCAACATGTCGGTCGGCTCGTCCTCGATCAAGAAGGGTGAGACCCTGATCGACACCGCGATGACCCTGAACGCCATGCACCCGGACGTGCTGGTCGCGCGCCATCCCGACAGCGGTGCCGTCGCGCTGCTCGCCCGGCACGTCAACTGCGCGGTGATCAATGCCGGCGACGGCAGCCACGAGCACCCGACCCAGGCGCTGCTCGATGCGCTCACCATCCGCCGGCGCAAGGGGCGGATCGAGGGGCTCTCGGTCGCGATCTGCGGCGACATCCTGCACTCGCGCGTCGCCCGCTCGAACATGCTGCTGCTGACCGCCATGGGCGCCAGGGTCCGGCTGGTCGCGCCCAGGACCCTCCTGCCCGCGGCGGTCGAGCGCTACGGCGTCGAGGTGTTCCACGACATGGTGCGCGGCCTCGAAGACGCCGACATCGTGATGATGCTGAGGCTGCAGACCGAGCGCATGCAGGGCAGCTTCGTACCGTCGGTGCGCGAGTATTTCCACTGCTTCGGCCTGACCTACGACAAGCTGCGCGCGGCCAAGGCGGACGCGCTGATCATGCATCCCGGACCGATGAACCGGGGCGTCGAGATCGACGGCACGGTCGCGGACGACATCAACCGGAGCGCCATCCTGGATCAGGTCGAGCTCGGCGTCGCGGTGCGCATGGCCTGCCTCGAGGTCCTGACCCGGGAGCTGCGCGCCGCGGCATGACCCGGCGCACCGCGATCGTCGGCGCCCGTCTGCTCGATCCGGCGAGCGGGCTCGACGCGCCGGGCGGCCTCCTGATCGAAGACGAGCGAATCGCCGATTTCGGGCCGCAGCTGTTCGCCGAAGGCCCACCCGCGGACGCGCTGGTGATCGAGGCCGCGGGTGCCTGCCTCGCACCGGGGCTGGTCGACATGCGGGTGCAGCTCGGCGAGCCCGGCGCCGAGCACAAGGAGACCTTCGCGAGCGGCACCGCGGCCGCTGCCGCAGGCGGCGTCACCAGCCTCGCCTGCCTGCCCAACACCGATCCGGTGATCGACGACCCGGCGATGGTCGAGTTCGTCGCGCGGCGCGCACGGCAGCTGAAGCGGGCCAAAGTCTACCCCTTCGGCGCCGTCACCAAAGGTTGTGCCGGGACCCAGCTGGCCGAGATGGCGCTGCTCAGGGAGGCGGGGGCGGTTGGTTTCACTGACGGCCATCGGGCGGTCGCCGACAGCCTGGTCATGCGTCGCGCGCTCGACTACGTGAGCGTGCTCGGCGGGCGGATCATCCAGCACCCCGAGGATCCGGCGCTCGCCGTCGGTGGTGCCATGAACGAGGGCGAGATCGCGACCCGGCTGGGTCTGGCCGGCATTCCGGCGGTCGCCGAGGTGATCATGGTCGAGCGCGACCTGCGTCTGATCGAGCTGACCGGCGCGCTCTACCACGTTGCCCACATCTCGACCGCGGCGGCGATCGACGCCGTGCGCCGGGCGAAGGCGCAGGGCCTGCCGGTCACCGCCGAGGCGGCGCCGCACCACTTCGCCCTGAACGAACTCGAGGTCGAAGGCTACCGCACCTTCGCCAAGGTCTCGCCGCCGCTCCGCTCGGAAGGCGACCGGCGCGCCGTGGTCGAGGGCCTCACCGACGGTACGATCGACGTCATCGCGAGCGACCATTGCCCCCAGGATCAGGACAGCAAGCGGCTGCCGTTCGCTCAGGCCGAGTTTGGCGCGGTCGGCCTCGAGACGCTGCTGCCGGTCTCGCTCCAGCTGGTGCACGAGGGAAGGCTCGGGCTGCTCGAGCTCCTGGGCAAGCTGACGCGGG
The DNA here is from genome assembly GCA_046727895.1 of Pseudomonadota bacterium. Lineage (GTDB taxonomy): Bacteria > Pseudomonadota > Alphaproteobacteria > Geminicoccales > Geminicoccaceae > DATAOG01. Next base: position 10,902 of record JBKPDM010000350.1, read on the forward strand.
CACCGGCCGCGTTGCTCGGTCTCGACGCCGGGCACCTGCGCCGGGGCGCGCCCGCCGATCTGGTCCTGTTCGACCTCGAGGCGCCGGTCCGGATCCGGGAGGAGGACCTGCACAGCCTGTCCAAGAACACGGCCTTCGAAGGCCGCCTCATGCAGGGCAAGGTGCTGCGCACCCTGGTCGACGGCCGGACGATCTATCCGGCGCCGGCCTGAGCGCCCCAACCCGTCAGCCGAGCGGGGCATGATCGAGCCGGTCGTGCTGCGCGCCCGGGGTGGCGAGGTGAAGTTTCCTTGGCGCCCGAGAGCGGCCGGGATCGGCCATCCGGACCTCAACCAAATTCCGTGATCCCGGATCCCTCGGGTCGGCCTGATGAACGGCGAAGACCTTGCCGAGCGGGGCGCCGCGCTGATCGAGCCAACCCAGGAACCGGCCCAACCGAGTGTCAGTGATCGCCGCCAAGTAGCCCACTTGGCGCATGTTTGGCACAGCTCGTGAGCTCGAGGTCTGGCGACCGGCGCAGCCCTGTGCTCTGATCGCGACCGATGGGGAGATAAGGCGGTCGGAGGTCTGGTCATGACAGCACGCGCAAACGAGCGCATCGCGTATTTCAACGGCGCCTATGTCCCGGAGAGCGAGGTGCGCGTGCCGTTCCGCGACCGCAGCTGGATCTTCGGCGACGGCGCCTTCGACATGACCCGCACCTTCAACGGCCGCCTGTTCAAGATCAAGGAGCACGTCTCGCGCCTCTACCGTTCGCTCAAGGTCCTGCGCATCGACCCCGGGCTGTCGCCGGCCGAGATGATCAGGGTCAGCGAGGAGGTGAACGAGCGCAACCTGCACCTGCTCGGGCCGGACGAGGACCAGTGGGTCGGCCAGCGGATCTCGCGCGGGATCAACCGGGTCGAGGGCGACAACTGGGACCACTACGGCCCGACCGTGATCGTCGAGAGCATGCCCTTGCCGTTCAAGGCGCGCGCGCGGCTCTATCGCGACGGCATCGAGGTGGTCGTGCCCTCGGTCCGGCGGGTCGCGCCCGACGCGCTGACGCCGCGCGCCAAGACCCACAACTACCTGAACCTGATCACCGCCGACCTCGAGGCCCACGCGCACAACGCCGAGGCGTGGACGATCCTGCTCGACGTGAACGGCAACCTCTGCGAGGGTCTCGGCGCCAACATCTTCGTGGTCAAGGACGGCCGCCTGCTGACGCCCTTCGAGCGCTACGTACTGCCGGGCGTCAGCCGCGCCACCGCGATCGAGCTCGCGGCGGCGGAAAGAATCCCGTTCGCCGAGGCCGATATCGACCTCTACGACGCCTACACCGCCGAGGAAGCCTTCATCACCTCGACCAGTTTCTGCATCTGCCCGATCCGCACGATCAACCGCACGCCGATCGGCGCGGGCGCCGTCCCCGGCCCGCTCACCAAACGCCTGACCGACGCCTACATCCGCCTGGTCGACTGCGACTTCGTCGCTCAATACCTGAAGCATCTCGGATGAGCTGCTCATCCTGCGGGTCGTTCCAGGCGAACGGGATCGGGCCGGGAT
>JBKPDM010000351.1:0-4457 GCA_046727895.1 Pseudomonadota bacterium
ATGCATATGGTTGATCAGAAATCGTGCTTGATTAATGTACGCACGGCGCAAGTCAGGCTTACATCCATTCATAAATTCCTGAAGTGACAGAATTTTTACTCCATCGCGGCTGCAACGATGGTGTTTTGTGAACGTAGGGTGACAATAAATCACTCTAAGTTGATCGGATTCTCCCTGTAGTCTAATAGCAAGTCGGTGAGCCTTTTCTTCATAGAAGGAATAACAAATCCATAACGCGCGATCGCAAGATAACAATGGAGCGAAGCGGCGATGATGTGTCGGGAAAGTCTGTGTATTGTTTACTCTCTCGCAAATCTCGACCTCCGAGAGCCGCGACAGCCCGGGGTATTGGCCATGAGCGATGTAGGAAATCAGCGATCGAAAAAAGAACCGAGAGATTGGCAAGCTGCGAATATTCTCGATTTGTTCAAACTCGCCATTAAAAAATCTATTCAAGAGCCGTTTTCCCGGTTCCTTATTTTTACAAAAAAGAGTGCGGAAATAACCGGATGGATCAACCACCAGTTGGAAAACCTCATTCCACTGTCCGTATTCCCAAGTACTTCGCCGACTAGGCGGTGCGGAAACTAATCTGATCTTAAAGTTAGACCGCCCATTCTTCCCTACGAAACGATCAGTTATAGTTGCTGTGTATTCGGCTTCACCGATACTGATATTTTGGGGTATTTTGAGCATCGTCGAGCTGTAGTCGATGCGTGGAAAAACCTCCCATGGATAAAGCTCGCGACACCATTTGCTGTCAGATTGGTTGCTGCCAGAGGGCGGCGGTTCGAGGTCATGACTGTGGTTCTTGCACCACGTATCGAAGTCGATCGAATGGACGCGCATGCTAACCACCGGAGGTGTCCGCTTTCAGCAGGTTGCCACCGGTCCGACAGGCATGCAAGCAGGGCCAGTTGCGGAGGTGGTGGATCGCCAGTTCCGAACTGCCGAGAGTGTGTTTACGTGCGCCGCGCTCACAGCACCCTTTGCACGCCTCTTCGTAGCGTCCTGCCGCATCCGAGTGCTGATCTTCCCCGACCGGCCGGCGTCGGTTCACGCCCGCTAGATCACGCGCCCGCCGCGAGGGAGCCATGCCGCCCGCTAAAAAACCCGGCGCGGTCACTACCACCCTGTAGAGGACTCCGCGATTAGCCTCATATGACGCGTAGGAACCGGCAAGCGGCGGTCGTGGCCCTGGACGTGATGTAAGAGTTCGGGGCCGGGTGGTGAGCGGCGAACAGTGCTTCCGTCGAACGTGGAAGCCGCATGTCGGGTCTGCCCGAGGTAATCGGGTTTCTCCGCTTAAACTTCCGCCTTGGGTCCAGATTCAGAAGGACGGGCCGCGCATCGCAATGGCGGCAGTGGGGGGACAACCGGACGTTGGTGGCGCTGTTCAAGCTTCAATGGATCGATCTGCGTCGGCAAACAGCGCCTCGACCAAGCCAGCCTCGGCCGCCGGCAGCAACTCCGAGAGCACGGCGAGGTCGCAGCCGCGGGCGGCGCCAAGCTTGAGCGCGGTGCTCATGTCGATGCCGATCACGCGCCCGCTCGGCGCGAGTCGCATCTGACCTTGGCAGGCAAGGAGCACGTCCCAGGCCTCGTGCTCCTGTCGGCTGATCAACGCGTGCTCGCGGTAGGGGCAGAGTCGTCCGTCCGCCCGGCCTCGCCTCGTGCGCAGGGGAGCCCTTCCTCCTTGCAGGCTTGGCAGTACTCGGGCCCTCCGCCCGGCTGGAAGTGCCAGCGGCAGAGGGCCCGCAGTCGTTTTTTGCCGCGTTCAGCAGAACCAGGCGGATCGTGAACTCTTGGAAGAACCGCTCGCCGACCGGGTAGAGCTCCATCACGGCGGCGATGTTCTCGGGCGTCGGCGGCGCCGGCCCGCCCTCCAGCTCGATCCCGGTCCAGCTCGTGATGTGCCGGATTGCAAGCTCGCGGATCAGCTGGGCCTGGTAGAAGCCGTCGCGCTCGCCCTCGGCCGAAAGGTCGGGCAGCCCGTCCAGCTCCAGGCCGGCCTCCCTGCGCTCCCGAGCCTGCCGCTCGATTGCCTCAACGGCGCGCCGTGCTGACGCCTGCGCAGCTGCCATGCCGGCTGTCGTCAGCGGCTTCACCGTCACCGATAGACCATAGGCGAGCGCAATCTCGTAGGGCTCCGAGCGTTGTGCGAGATCGATCATGGCCGAACATCCACCGAACTGAGGGCAAGGCTGAGCAGAAGCCTGTGCATCATGCGTAGACCGTTCCGTCGAGATCGTTCGTGAGAGTGACCGTCAGCATGCGGCCAGCGGCGGTGTTCTTGGCACCCCGGAAATCGAAGCTCGCCTGCACACCGCCAGGGCCCTCGACCGCCAGCTTGGGCTTGGGCAGGTAGACCTCGTGCGCGGTCAGCACGAGCTTCGCGGCCGCCGAGAGGGTGTAGGCAAACTCGAGGTCGACCGGCGTGCCGCCTGCGGCGAGGTCGATCAGCGTGGTGTCCGCAAAGCGCACATCGACCTTGCCGGTCAGCGCCGCGATGGTCGGGTCGGCGCCCTCGATCAGGCCGTCGTCGCGGATGGTCTCGATCTTCTCGAGGTTGTTGGAGTAGGTCACCGAGCCGCCGGTCAGGTTCCCGACCGGCGATCCGGCGCGCTTGATCGAACCCTGGAACTGGCTGATCCGGCTGAAGGTGAGGCTGGTGGGCGTGCCGCCCTGGGTCGTGCCGAACCGGGTCTCGCCCTGGGCGATGGCGTTGATCGTCGCGGCGGCCGCGCCCGAGCGGGTGAACTCGAGCGCGATCGAGTTGAGCTTGACGCCGGCATGAAGGAAGAACGCCGGCACCTTCGGCATGCCGACCTCGATTGAGTAGCTTGGCAGGTCCTCGCCGCCCGAGGCGAACTCGTGGCCGTAGCTGCCGTCGCCGTTGTCGGTCGTGTCGGGATCGCCGAACAGCCCGGTAAGCCAGAGGCCCAGATACCGCGGGTCGACCGGCACGATGATGTCGCCGTCGTCGGTGATCACGTCCTGGAGCGGCGCCAGCGGGTCACGGCCCTGGCCAAGCACTGGGTCGTCGATCAGGCCCTGCTCACTGCCCAGATTGCACCGGTTGAAGGGCAGGCGGATGTAGTTGCCGGTCGCCGCCTGCCCGTAGCTGGCTTCGCGCTTCATGAGCAGATGCGCGCTCGAACCATAGGCTCGCGCCATCGTCGTCTCCTGTGATGTTCGGAAAGTTCAGGCGAGTGGAGCGGCGGTCTCGTAGTCCACGGATATGGTGAGCGTTGCGCTCTTGATCGCGGGCGCGCCTGCGATCGCTTCGATGCTCGACTCGGGACGGCCGTAGGTCAGGCCGAAGGCGAGGCCGCCGAGGGTCGGATCGGCTTCCAGCGCCGCCCCGATCTGCTGGAGGAGAGCGTCGAAGGTCGCGTCGCGAGCCGCGGCATCGCCCTCCTCGACGTAGACCTCGACCTCGACTGCATGCTGGTAGTACGTGCTCCCGAAGCCGCCGAGCGCCTGCTCCGGCTCGCCCGGATCGCCGTCGCGCAACACGAACAGGCCGCCGTCCGGGATCTTTTCGGGAAGCACGCTGTTGCGCTCGACCACGGTGCCCGGAACGGTCTCGAGCAGAGCCTTGATCGCCTCCAGCACCTGCTCGGCCTTGCTCGCCGGCATCACGTCACTCCGACCGGAGCTGTTGCTCGATCAGCGCCGGCAGCTGCGCCGACCAGCGCTCGGCCGCCCGTGCGACGTCGAGCCGCTTCGGCAGCTTCACCTGCGGCACGAGCAGGAACATCACCACCGTGGTCAGGCCTTGGCCGCTGCGCCGCGCCCGATCGGTGCTGCGGCGGAAGCCACGGAGCTCTCCCGTCTTGCGGCTGAATGAGGCCCGGAGACCGTCCACCACCAGGAGTGAAGGGCCGCTCTGCCGAGGCACGAACCGCAGCGGCCCGAACCGGTGCTCCGGGAAGGTGCTCGGGCTGATCCGCCTGCCGTCCGTTCCCTTCCTCGGCGCGTTCTCGGTCGGGATCGCCAGGAAGCGGCCGCGCCTGCTCCGGATCACCGCGCCCTCGTCGAACGCGCGGATGATCTGCGGCGCCTTCGTGTACACGAGGCTCGCGGCATCGAGCTTCTGGTTCGGGTAGTGCTTGTCGCGCCAGCTGTTGGCGAGCCGCTGCCCGAGCCCGGCGCTCGCGACCTGGCGGCGGAGCTCGGTCTTGAGGCCCTGTCCACCGGCCTGCGTGCCGGCGGCCACCGCGCGCTCGATGCTGCGCAGCTCCGCCTGCATGTCCGCCTGGAGCGAACGGGTGAGGGTGGCGGCAAGCTGCAAGCGTAGATCTCCCTTGCGGACCGGCGCTAGCGCCTATTCTCGGCGGGAACGATGCTGGAGACGGCGGCCCGTCTCAGCTGAAGGAGCCTTTTTCGTGAGGACTGCGTCGCGAGACTGATCCCGAAGTAGGCCAAAGCGCCGGCCACGATGAGCGCAACCC
>JBKPDM010000352.1:0-7209 GCA_046727895.1 Pseudomonadota bacterium
AGGCCGAGCACCGGGCGCTGCTCGAGGCGGCTCTGCGGCCCGGTGCGGCCGACTTCGCGGAGCGCGCGCGCGAGCTGCGCGGCCGGACCCGCGGGCGCAGGACCAGCGACAGCGCCGAGCTGATCCGCGCCGATCGCGATCGCGACCACGCCGGACGGCCGGAGCACGCGCGCTCGTGATGATCATCGACGCGAGCGTGGCGGTGAAATGGGTCGCCGAAGAGGAGGACAGCGATGCCGCGGCGGCCTGGCTCGGCGAGTCTTTGGCGGCGCCCGAGCTCTGGCTGGCCGAGGCGGCAAATGCGCTTTGGGCGAAACATCGCCGCGGCGAGATCGATGCCCGGCACGTGCGCGACGGCTGTCGTGAGCTGATCTCGGCGCCGGTCGGTCGCCTGCCGATCGCCGATCTCCTGCCGTCGGCCGCGCACATGGCGATCGAGCTCGACCATCCGGTCCACGACTGCCTGTACCTGGCGGCGGCGGAGCTGCACGATACGCGGCTGATCACCGCCGATCAGCGGTTCGTCGGGAAAGTCGCCGCCCATCCCTATCTGGGCCAGCGGATCGCGCTCCTGGGTCGCGCCGAAGCGCCCTAAGCGCCCGCGCAGGCGGGGAGTGATTGACGGAGCGGGGGTCCGGATCGTTCAATGGCGGCCGCCGTGCGCCCGTGGCTTGAACCCATGGGCGTAGCCGCGGGGAAGAGCCCGAGACGATGCTGGAGCTTGCGCGCCGAAGCGATGCCGAACCGCCGCTACCGGGCGGCAACCGGAGGCGTGAGTATCTGGCCGCGCTCGAGCAGAAGGTGCTCTGGCTCGCCTGCTGGATGATCCACCACGCCAACCACGTGCGGCCGAGCCGGGACGGGCTCAAGGTGGGCGGGCATCAGGCCTCCTGCGCCTCGGTCGCGAGCCTGATGACGGCGCTCTATTTCGACGTGCTCCGGCCGGGCGATCGGGTCGCGGTCAAGCCGCACGCGAGCCCCATGTACCACGCGATCCAGTATCTGCTGGGGCGGCAGACGCAGGACAAGCTCGAGCGCTTTCGCGCCTTCGGCGGCGCGCAGGCCTATCCGTCGCGGACCAAGGACACCGACGGCGTCGATTTCTCCACGGGCTCGGTCGGCCTGGGTGCGGCGATGACCCTCTTCGCTTCGCTCACCCAGGACCTGCTGCACGAGCGGCACCTGCTGCCGGCGGAGCGGCCCAAGGGGCGCATGGTCGCGATCGTGGGCGATGCCGAGCTCGACGAGGGCAACGTCTTCGAGGCCCTGCTCGAGGGCTGGAAGCACGACGTCAGGAACGTTTGGTGGGTGATCGACTACAACCGCCAGAGCCTCGATCGGGTCGTGCCCGAGCGCCTGTTCAAGAAGATCGAGGACTTCTTCGGCGCGGTCGGCTGGCAGGTCGTGACGCTGAAGTACGGCAAGCTGCTCGAGGCAGCCTTCGCGCGGCCGGACGGCCAGGCGCTGCGCCAGTGGATCGACGACTGCCCGAACGATCTCTACGCGGCGATCACCTTCAAGGGCGGCAGCGCCTGGCGCCAGCATCTCGAGCGCGATCTCGGCCACCTCGCGGGCATTCGGGCACTGCTGGGCGAGCACGATGACGGCGCGCTCGCGCGGCTGATGACCAACCTCGGCGGCCACGATCTCGATAGCGTGCTCGAGGCGTTCCAGGGCGTGCGGGACGACCGCCCGCACTGCTTCATCGCTTACACGATCAAGGGGTTCGGCCTGCCGTTCGCCGGCCACAAGGACAATCACGCCGGCCTGATGACGCCCGAGCAGATGGCCGCGTTCAAGAAGGCGCATCGGGTGCCGGACGGCAAGGAGTGGGAGCGCTTCGCCGGGCTCGACATCGATCCGGCCGAGCTCGAGGCGTTCCTGGCCGCGGTGCCGTTCGCCAGGCGGATCGAGACGCATTCGAGCCGGCCGGTGCCGGTGCCGGCGGCGCTGCCGCTCGGGCGCCGGGCAAAGCGCGCCTCCACCCAGGAGGCGTTCGGGCGGATCATGGGCGAGCTCGCGCGGGACGGTGGCGAGCTCGCGACCCGGATCATCACCACCTCGCCCGACGTCACCGTGTCGACCAACCTCGGCGCCTGGGTCGCGCGACGGAGCGTCTTCAACCGGGAGGAGCACGCCGACGTGTTCAAGGCGGAGCGGGTCGCCTCGAGCCAGCTCTGGGCCGAGAGCCGGCGCGGCCAGCACGTCGAGCTCGGCATCGCCGAGAACAATCTGTTTCTGATGCTGGCAGCGCTCGGCCTCGCGGGGCCGCTGTTCGGCGAGCGCCTGCTGCCGGTCGGTACGCTCTACGATCCGTTCATCGCGCGCGGCCTCGATGCGCTCACTTACGCGAGCTACCAGGACGCGCGCTTCCTCCTGGTCGCGACGCCATCCGGGATCACGCTCGCCCCGGAAGGCGGCGCCCATCAGTCGATCGCGACGCCGCTGATCGGGATCGGCCAGCCGGGGCTGCTCGCCTACGAGCCCGCCTATGTCGACGAGCTGGCGCTGATCATGCGCTACGCCTTCGAATATCTGCAGGCGGAGGACGGCGGCTCGATGTGTCTTCGGCTCTCGACCCGGCCGATCGATCAGCCCGAGCGGGCGATGAGCGGGCGGCTGGCCGAGGACGTGCGCGCGGGCGGCTACTGGCTGCGTGAGCCCGCGCGGGGCGGCGGACTCGCCCTGGTCGGCACGGGGGCGGTGCTGCCGGAGGTGCTCGAGGCGGCCGATCAGCTGGCCGAGGATCTGCCGGGGCTCGGCGTCCTGGTGGTGACCTCGGCCGATCGCCTGCTGGCCGACTGGCGGGGTGCGCAGGGCCGCCGGGTCAGGGGCGATGCCGGAGCCGATGCCACGCTCGAGCGGCTGCTCGCGCCGCTCGCCACCGATGCGGCGCTGATCACGGTGCTCGACGGCCATCCGGCGACGCTCGCCTGGCTCGGCAGCGCCAGCGGGCGCCCGGTCTATCCGCTGGGCGTCGAGCGCTTCGGCCAGTCGGGCGACATTCCGGATCTGTATCGGGAATATCAGATCGACGCGGAGGCGATCCTCGATCGGGTGGCGCTCGCCTGTCGCGAGCGGCTGCGGCGCCGCAAGTGAGGTTGCCGGACGCCGTCCTCTCGATCCAGTCGGCGGTCGCGTACGGCCACGTCGGCAACAGCGCGGCGGTGCTGCCGCTGCAGCGGCTCGGCTTCGACGTCTTCCCGGTGCCCACGGTGCTGCTCGCCCACCATCCCGGCCAAGGCCGCGGCTGGCGGGGCCACAAGGTCGAGCCGGCGCGGATCGGGGAGATCCTGGCCGGTCTCGCCGAACAGAGCGCGTTTGCCCGCTGCGCCGCGGTGCTCAGCGGCTATCTGGGGGACGCCGCGGTCGGCGGGCTGGTGCTCGAGGCGCTCGCCGCCGTGCGCGCTTCCCGGCCAGATGCGCTCTATCTCTGCGATCCGGTGATCGGCGACGATGCGAGCGGCGTGTTCGTGAGCGCGGGCATCCCCGAGGTGATGCGCGAGCGCCTGCTGCCGGCGGCCGACATCCTGACCCCGAACCGCTTCGAGCTCGCCCGGCTCAGCGGCCGGCCGGTCGAGAGCCTGGCCGGTGCGCAGGCCGCTGCGGCGGCGCTGCGCGCTGAGGGCCCGCGCATTGTCGTGGCGACCGGACTCAACCTGCGGGACCAGCCGGACCGGTTGGCCGTGCTCGCGGACACGGTCGAGGCGAGTTGGCTGGTGACCACGCCACGCCTGCCGGTCACGCTCGGCGGTACCGGTGATACCTTCAGCGCGCTCTTCCTCGGCCACTATCTGGCGGCCGAGAGCGAGCTCCGCGCCGCTCTGGAGCGGGCGGTCGGGGCGACGTTCGCGCTGGTCGAGCGCACCCACGCTGCCGGTGCCGACGAGCTCTGCCTGGTCGCCGCCCAGGACGAGTTCGCAGCCCCGCCGACACCGTTCCGCACCCAGCGCCTGCGATGATCCTTTCACATCCAGCGCACATGAGACGGAACTGGGTCGAAGTCGCGGCGACACCCTGACCGCGCTTACGCTGTAGGACGCTGGGTGCTACCCTGACGGGGGGACGTCAAACAGGACAAACAACCGGCAACCAAGCGGACAGGGAGAGGCGAATGCCCACTTCGGTCGCTAACGCGGCGTAGGCCGCTGTCCTGGCGCGCCGGCGTTGTCCAAACGAGCCTCGGCGCGATCGTCGCGGCAGTCGTGCTACCGCTCGGGACACCGGATGCCCGGGCGCAGGATGACGGCTGGTTCGCATGGGACACCGCAACCGGCAATTGGGGTGGAGCGCGCCAACGGCTGGTCAACGCCGGGGTCACGCCGCAAGCCAGCTACACGACCGATCTCCTGGCAAACCCGGTCGGCGGGGCCAAGCAGGGCTTCGCCTACGCGGGCAATCTCGAAGCTTCGCTCCAGTTCGACCTGGAGACGCTGCTCGGCCTCAAGGGCTCCAGCTTCTTCATCGGCGCGTCCTGGGCGTCGGGTCGAGATCTGTCCGAGAATGTACTTCGAACAGGATCTGTTCGGCAAGCGGCTGAGCCTGGCGATCGGTCGTCTCAGCACTGGAGACGACTTCGCAACACCAGATCTTTCTGGCAACTACGTGAGCGCGGGGGTGAACGGAAACCCCTTCACCAACCTGCGGAGGGGGCGGCGAGCAATCGTGCTCCGTACCGCGCTGCCTCATTAGGCGGTCATCGTCAGGGCGATGCCCGAGGGATGTGGACCGAAGAAGCATCTGAGCGCGGACGCGGGTGTTGTCGGGATCGTAGAAAGGAAGGCGGACTGCGGTCGCCGGCAGGTGTTTCTGATGGCTGTCGATCTTGCCGACTTCCACCCTGGTCCCGGGCTGGGCGTGCTCCACCGCCAGGCAGGCAAGCCCGATGATCTTACGCAGAACTGGCGAGCCGTCGCGCTCGTGACGCTGCAGATCTGGGCGGGACCGACGTGCACGCAATCACCCGGCGCCGCCGGCTGGTTCCCGAACAGCTCCAGACCGACCAGCCCACGCTGCGGGTTGGCCTTACAACGCGCCAGCGCCTCGAGGTCAGGCACCGTATCTCCGGCACGCCGCTTTGGACCAATCGAGCGTGTAACCGCGATCGTCGAAGACTTCGCGCTGACCGATGCGAACGCCCCGCTGGTCGTCGAGATTTGCCGGAGGCTTGACGGCTTGCCGCTGGCGATCGAGTTCGCCGCACCTCGCGTTGAGGCGCTTGGGGTCGAAGGCCTTGCCGCCCGCTTGGACGACAGCCTACCGCTGTTGGGGGCGCCGCGCCGCACAGCACTGCCGCGGCACCGGACTATGCGGGCCGTCGCCGATTGGAGCTACGGTCTACTGAGCGAGGACGAGCAGCTGTTCTTCCGGGCTCTCGGCATCTTTACTGGCGTCTTTACGGTCGAGGCTGCCGCAGCCGTGGCTATGGATGCAGCAAACGCAGGCGTCGATGCGTTAGGCCGCCTAGCCGATCTGGTGGCGAAATCGTTGGTCGTCGCGGATGTCAGCGGTGCCGAACCGCGGTTCCGGCTGCTCGACACGACCCGCGCCTACGCGATCGAGAAGCTCGACGAGAGCGGCGAGCGCGAACGGATCGCACGCCGCTACGCCGAGCACTATCGCAATCTTTTCGAGCGCGCTGAAGGTGAAGAACTGGTGCGGCCTAGGGGCGAATGGCAGGCTGATTACTCCCACGCGATCGACAATTTGCGTGCGGCGCTCGACTGGGCCTACTCCTCCGACGGCGATGCCGAGATCGGGGTCGCGCTGACCGCCGCCGCGGCCCCCCTCTGGATGCGTCTATCGCTGCATAAGGAGTGCCGCAGTCGCGCAAAGCAGGCGCTTGGCGCTCTCGGAACCGAAGGGACCCGGTACCCGCGCGATGGGATGAGGCTGCACGCCGCGCTGGGCACATCGACAGCCGAGGCTCCCGAGATGGGCGCGGCCTTCACGAAGGCACTCGAAATTGCGGAGAGCCTTGGCGACACCGAGTACCAACTGCGCGCTCTCGGAGGCCTGTATTTTTTCCATGCCGCGAGCAGTCGACACCGGGCTGCGCTGCCATTTGCGCAAAGGTTCCATGATCTGGCAGCGACCGGGTCGGATCTGAGCGCTCAGCTGTTCGGCGAGCACATCATGGGGTTGGCCAAGCATTTTCTTGGCGACCAGATCAGCGCGCGGCGCCATCTGGGGCAAGTGCTGACTCATTATACCGCCACCGATCATGGACGGGATGTCATTCGCTTCCAGATTGACGTGCAAGTGTCGACGCTCGCGTTCCTTGCGCGAGTGCTGTGGTTGCAGGGGTTTTCGGATCAGGCGGTGCGCACTGCGGAAATGAGCATTGAATCGGCCCAGGCGACCGGGCACGCACTGTCGCTGTGTTACGCCCTTGCCCTGGCGGCATGCCCGATCGCGCTGTGGGTAGGAAACCTGGCCGCCGCAGCGCACTATGCGGGAATGCTGCTCGACGAGTCGACAAAGCATAGCTTGCCGCTCTGGAGCGAGTTGGGTGCCAGGTTCAAAAGAGTTGTCGTACTCAGGGGTGGCGGTCCCGTCACAGGATCGTGCCTGCTGCAAGCCGGTCCTGACGAGATCGCCGAGCCCAATGTCAGATTCCAGTCCTTCACTGGCCTCACTGAGCTGGCCGAAGCCTTGACCCAGGCCGGGCGGGTCGCCGAGGGGCTCGCGGTGGTCGAAGCAGGGCTCGAGCAGCCCGAAGGAGGCTGGCGCACGCTCGAGTTGCTACGCCTCAAGGGCGAGCTTTTTCTATTGCAGAGCAACCCTGGAGTCACGGAAACGGCGGAGGACCTCTTCCGGCAGGCGCTCGCCCGGATTTCTCACAGCAGGAGGGCGACTGGCATTTTGACGGTCAGAATGAGGTGACGAGGGCGGCGGCCCGCAGTGGCTCGCCCAAGTCGATGATGGTTGCGGAATCCGGGCGAGCGGCCGGGAGCCGGTGGGGCCGGCGGCAGCCGCTATCGCCGGCGGCTCAGAAGGCGGCGCGCTTCAGATAGAGGTAGGCGAGGTGGTACTCGGTCTGGAACGGGCAGGCCGACGCCATCGCCGCCTTGATCCGGCGCACGCTGCGGCGCACCTGCGCGCCGATCTTCAAGAGCTTGAGCCGGATCGTGCCGCAGGTGGCGCTGGCGAACTGGGTGTGGCGCAGGCCGATGCGGCGCAGGGCCTCGAGCAGCACGTAGGCGAAGG
>JBKPDM010000353.1:0-15283 GCA_046727895.1 Pseudomonadota bacterium
ACCACGGACCAGCCGTGGTCGCAGTATTTTTGCTGCATGGCGTTCGGCAACAGGGAGTTCGTGCGCGCTCATCCGATCGCCACCAAGCGTGCCTTGCGGGCGATCCTCAAGGCCGCCGATGTGTGCGCCGCCCAACCCGAGCGGGCCGCCCGAGGCCTGGTCGATGCCGGCGTCACGGAGCGATACGATTACGCGCTGCAGACGCTATCCGACGTTCCGTACGCCAAATGGCGCGAGTTCGACCCGGAGGACACGATGCGCTTCTATGCGCTTCGGCTCCGCGAGGTCGGCATGATCAAGTCGACCCCGCAGGAGATCATCGCCGCGGGCACTGACTGGCGCTTCCTGAACGAGATCAAACGCGAGCTGAAGGCATGAATATGGACTCGGGCTGAGCCCGAGCCGAACATAGTGGAGGACTTCTCATGCAGATCATTCAGAGCCGCCGCGATTTCCTGGCCAGCGCATCGGTGGCTGCAGCCGGCGCCGCGGGCGTGCTTGGCGCCCGTGGATTGCTCGCTGACGAGGCGCCGCTGGAGACGACCACGGTCCGTCTGCCACGGTGGGTCGGTGGTGGCTATTGCTGGGCGGCCGAGTACCTCGCCGGCGAGTTGATGCGCGCCGATGGCCTTAGCGATGTCCGCTACGTGCAAGGCGATCGCCGCGTCGACAATTCAGAGTGGATGGCCCGCGGCGAGATCGATTTCGATCTGAACTACCCACTGAATCAGGTCAAGTCGATCGATGCCGGCGTGCCGATCAAGGTGCTGACCGGCCTGCATTCCGGGTGCCTCGAACTGATCGCCGGCGACAGCATTCACAGCATTGCAGACCTCCGAGGCAAGCGGGTTGGCGTGGAGCGGCTCACGGTGTCGGCGCACACGTGGCTGATCCTCATGGCTGCCTACGTTGGGCTCGATCCGGTCAACGACATCTATTGGGTCACGAGTGAGGAAAAGAAAACCACCCCGGCGAAACTCTTCGCCGAAGGAAAGATCGATGCGTTCCTCGCCGCGCCGCCCAATGCGCAGAAGATGCGCGCGCAGAAGATCGGCCACACGATTGTCGACAATGCCGTCGACAGCCCGTGGTCGCAGTATTTCTGCTGCATGATTTCCGCCAGCGCGGACTATGTCGACAAGTACCCGGTGGCGACCAAGCGGGCCTTGCGGGCCATCCTCAAGGCCGCCGACCTCTGCGTTTCGGATCCGCAATCGGTTGCTCGGCAGCTGGTCGATCGCGCTTTCCTCCCCGAATATGATTATGCGATCCAGACGCTGAAGGAGATCCGGTACGACAGGTGGCGGGATTACAACCCTGAAGACTCGCTGCGGTTCTACGCCCTGCGCATGCAGGAGGCGGGCATGATCAAGTCGACCCCGCAGGAGATCATCGGTGCGGGCACGGACTGGCGCTTCCTGAACGAGCTCAAGCGCGAGCTGAAGGCGTGAATACGAACTCGGGCTGAGTCCGAGCTGAACATGACGGAGGACTTCACATGCGGATCATTCGGAGCCGCCGCGATTTCCTGGCCAGCGCGTCGCTGGCCGCGGCTGCCAGTGTGCTTGGCGCCCGTGCCTCGCTCGCCGACGAGGCGCCACTCGAGACGACCACGGTCCGGCTCCTCAAGGAATCGGGCGTCTGCGATGCGCCTCTGTACGTCGCCGAGGAGCTGCTGCGCGCGGACGGGTTCACCGATGTCCGCTACGTCCATATCGAGGAGGGCAACACCGATGCGGGAATGGTCGCGGACGGAAGGCTGGATTTCTCGCAGAGCTACGCGCCGGAGGCGCTGCGCCAGATCGATGCCGGCAAGCCGGTCACGGTGCTGGCCGGCGTGCATCCCGGCTGCCACGAGCTGTTCGCCCGCGAGCCGGTCAACAGCATCAAGGATCTGAAGGGTAGAAGCGTTGCCGTCCCGGAAGAGATCGGCTACGCGAACCGGCTCATCCTCTTGGTCATGATGACCAGTCTCGGGCTCCATCCGAGCAAGGAAATCGCCTGGGTCACGGGGCCTGGAACCACGCCCATCGATCTTTTCGTCGACGGAAAGAGCGATGCGTTCTTCGGCGGCCCGCTCGAGGCGGCCGCGGTGCGGGAGCGGGGCTTCAGCCGCGTGATCCTCAGCACCGCGACGGACCCGCCATGGTCGCAATACTTCTGTTGCGTGCTCGCGGGCAACTCGGACTACGTGCAGAATTATCCGGTCGCGACCAAGCGCGTCGTGCGCGCGGTCCTCAAGGCTACGGACATCTGCGCCGGCGAGCCGGAGCGGGCAGCGCGGCGGCTGGTCGACGGCGGATTCACCGAGCGCTACGACTATACGCTGCAAGGCCTTGGTGACGTGCCCTACGCGAAGTGGCGGGAGTACAACCCCGAGGACACGCTGCGCTTCTATGCGCTGCGGTTGCACGAAGCTGGCATGGTCAAATCGACCCCGAAGGCGCTCATCGCTCAAGGCACCGACTGGCGCTTCCTGAACGAGCTCAAACGTGAGTTGAAGGCGTGAATATGGTCTCGGGCCATGCCCGAGTTTAACATGATGGAGACTTCTCATGCAGATCATTCAGAGCCGCCGCGATTTTCTGGCCAGCGCGTCGTTGGCTGCGGCTGCTGGTATGCTTGGCGCCCGTGGCTCGCTCGCCAACGAGGGGCCACCGGAGACGACCACGATCCGGCTTGGCTACTGGCCGGGTTACGCGTGCCTCACCCCGGAGTCGATCTCGGAGGAGTTGCTGCGCGCGGAAGGGTTCACCGACGTCCGCTTCGTGCAGCCGTCAGACATCAACAGCGTGGCAGGTGGCCAGATCGACTTCGATCTCGATACTGCGGCATGGCTCGTCTCTCAGGTGGATGCCGGCCACCCGATCACCGTGTTGGCCGGCGTGCATTCCGGCTGCTACGAGCTTTTCGTACACGAGCCGATCCGAACCATCGGTGACTTGAAGGGTAAGAAGGTCGGGATCGACTATGTCGGCGCGAGCGGGCACCTGTATCTTGCGATGATGGTGGCGCAAGTCGGTCTCGATCCCCAAAGGGACATCGAATGGGTTCCGAATCCTGACAGCAGCGTCATGGAGCGCTTCGTCGAAGGGACGGTCGATGCGTTCCTCGGCTTCCCGCCCGAGCCTCAGGAATTGAGGGCCCGCAAAATCGGTCGGGTGATCCTCGCCACGGCGGTGGATGCGCCTTGGTCTTATTACTTCTGCTGCACCGCCTACGGCAACCGGGCCTGGATCCGCGATCATCCGGTCGCGACCAAGCGCTACCTGCGCGCCATTCTTAAGGCTGCAGACCTCTGCGCCACCGAGCCGGAGTGGGCCGCGCGGCGCTACGTCGATGCCGGGTTGACAGACAGATACGACTACGCGCTCGAGACCCTGACCGAGGTCCGGTACGACCTTTGGCGCGAGTTCGACCCTGAGGACTCGATGCGGTTCTACGCGCTGCGGCTGCGCGAGGTCGACATGATCAAGTCGACCCCGCAGGAGATCATTGCCAAGGGCACCGACTGGCGCTTTCTGAACGAACTCAAGCGCGAGCTGAAGGCCTGAGCCATGCGGGCAGCACTGGTCCTGATCCTTGCGCTCCTGGCCAGCCCGGCGCTGGTCCAGGCGCATGAGGCGGCCCACGAGGAGGAGCAGCGGTTACCGACGCTGGGGGCAGCCCCCGACTTCGCGCTCACCTCCCAGGATGGCGCGAAGGTGACGCTCGAGTCCCTGCGCGGCAAGGTCGTCGCGGTCGCCTTCATCTACACCTCGTGCCCCGACATCTGCCCGATGCTGACCGACAAGATGGCGCGCGTGCAGGACGAGCTGGGACCGGACTTCGGCACCAGGGTCGCTTTCATCTCTATCACGATCGATCCGGAGCGTGACACGCCCGAGGTGTTGAAGGAGTATGCCGAGGCGTTCAAAGCTGATCTCGCCGGCTGGAGCTTTCTCACGGGCGACCCGGCGAAGGTGCTCGAGGTGGCGCATCGTTACGGCGTGGCGGTCGCCAAGGCGGCGGACGGCGCGGTCGACCATACGCTCTTGACCACGCTGGTCGACCGGCAGGGCAGCATGCGCGTGCAGTACATCGGCTATCGGTTCGATGAGGAGGAGTTCCGCCACGACCTCCTCGATCTCGTGAACGAGCCGTGACGCGCCTTCGCAACTTCGCCGTCGGTCTGGTCTCGCGCGCGCCGGCGCGGGTCCAGACCAAGCTGCTGGTCGCCTTTCTCGCGATCGTGGCGCTGCTCATCCTGCTGGGCGCGGTCGGGCTCCGCGTGCTCAGCGGGATGAACGATCGGACCGAGGAGCTGATCGGGCTGCAGCGGAAGATCGCCGCCTATCGGCAGGTCCAGCACGACACCACCCGCCAGCTTTATGGCGTATCGAACGCGCTCTTGTCCCAGGACGAGCGGGCTCTCGATGCCGTCCTGCGCCAGCTCAGCCAGTTCGGCTACGACCTCGACCGGCTGCAGTACGTGGAGCAGGGTGAGGCGGATCTGCTGGCGCGCGTCAGGCAGGACTACGACCGCTTCATCGAGATCGTCACAAGGGCGGTCGAGCGGGCCCGCGCCGGACAGATCGCCGAGGCGCGCGAGCTCCAGCTGAGCCAGGCGAGGCCGCTCGCCGATCGTCTCGAGCGGCTCACCAATGAGCTCGTGAACGTCGCCGAGGCCGACATGCTTGAGCGGATCGAGGCGAGCCAACAATCTTACGACACGTCGCGGCGGGTCGTGGTCGGCCTGGCGCTCGGCAGTATCGTGCTGGCGCTGGGTCTGGGCTACGTCTTCTCATGGTCGCTGATCGGGCCGGTCACCGAGATCGAGGCGCGCCTTCGCCAGATCGCGGCCGGCGACTTCAGCCAGCGGGCGCAGGTCGTGAACCGCGACGAGCTCGGCGCGCTCGCCGCCAACGTCAACCGCACCAGCGAGGAGCTCGGGCGCCTCTACCGGCAGATCGAGGAGCGGGCGCAGGAGCT
This sequence comes from Pseudomonadota bacterium, assembly GCA_046727895.1. Taxonomy (GTDB): domain Bacteria; phylum Pseudomonadota; class Alphaproteobacteria; order Geminicoccales; family Geminicoccaceae; genus DATAOG01. The sequence goes on from JBKPDM010000353.1 coordinate 4,972, forward strand.
CCACGAGGCGCTCGAGCGGCAGACCGCGACCAGCGAGGTGCTGAGCGTCATCAGCCGCTCGACCTCCGAGCTGCAGCCGGTGCTGGACACGATCGTCACGACGGCCGCCCGGCTCTGCCAGACAGAACGGGCCTCGATCTGGAGGCTGGAGCCCGACGGCAGGTATCACTTGGCGGCCTCCAACGCGACGGAAGAGGAGTTCATGCGGTACCTGGCGCAGAACCCCGTCGTTCCCGGACGGGGAACGATAGCCGGCCGTACCGCGCTCGAAGGCAGGACCATGCACGTTCCCGACGTGCTCGAAGACCCGGAGTACGCCTGGTCCGAGGCGCAGGCCAGAGGAGGGTATCGAACCCTCCTCTGCGTGCCGCTACTGCGCGCGGATGCAGTCATTGGCATGATCGTCCTGTGGCGGAACATCGTCAGGCCGTTTACGGGAAAGCAGATCGAGCTGGTCACGACCTTCGCCGACCAGGCCGTCATCGCCATCGAGAACGTCCGCCTGTTCGACGAGGTCAACGCGCGGACGGCCGAACTGACGGAGTCGCTCGAACGGCAGACCGCGACCGCCGAAGTCCTCAGCGTTATCAGCCGGTCGACCACCGAGCTGCAGCCGGTGCTGGACACGATCGTCGCCACCGCCGCCCGCCTCTGCGAGGCAGAGTGGGCGACCATCCGGAAGCTCGAATCGGACGGCAAGTATCACCTGGCGGCCTCGAGTGCGACGGAAGAGGAGTTCATACTGTACCTGGCGCAGAACCCCATCGTCCCCGGACGGGGAACGATAACCGGCCGTACCGTGCTTGAAGGCAGGACCGTGCACGTTCCCGACGTGCTCGAAGACCCCGAATTCACCTGGTTTGGGGCGCAAGCCAAGGGAAAGCAGCGAACCGTGCTCGGCGTGCCGCTACTGCGCGCGAATGCGGTGATCGGTGTGATCGTCCTGCTGCGAAACATCGTCAGGCCGTTCACGGACAAGCAGATCGAGCTGGTCACGACCTTCGCCGACCAGGCCGTCATCGCGATCGAGAACGTGCGCCTGTTCGACGAGGTCAACGCGCGGACCACCGAGCTGACCGAGGCGCTCGAACGGCAGACGGCGACCAGCGATGTGCTCACCGTCATCAGCCGCTCGACCTCCGAGCTGCAGCCAGTGCTGGACACCATCGTCGCCACCGCCGCACGCTTGTGTCAGACGGAGTGGGCGGTCATCTGGAAGCTCGACTCGGACGGCAGGTATCACCTGGCGGCCTCCAGCGCGACGGAAGAGGAGTTCATGCGGTACATGGCGCAGAACCCCGTCGTTCCCGGACGGGGAACGATAGCCGGCCGTACCGCGCTCGAAGGCAGGACCGTGCACGTTCCCGACCTGCTCGAAGACCCCGAATTCACCTGGTTCGAGGCGCAAGCCAAGGGAAAGCAGCGAACCGTCCTCTGCGTGCCGCTCCTGCGCGCGGATGCCGTGATCGGCGTGATCGCCATGTGGCGCAACATCGTCAGGCCGTTCACCGAAAAGCAGATCGGGCTGGTCACGACCTTCGCCGACCAGGCCGTCATCGCGATCGAGAACGTGCGCCTGTTCGACGAGGTCAACGCGCGGACCGCCGAACTGACCGAGGCGCTCCGGCAGCAGACGGCGACAGCGGACGTGCTGAAGGTCATCAGCCGGTCCGCATTCGATCTCGAAGCGGTGCTACACACGCTGATCGAGTCGGCGGCGCGGCTCTGCGATGCGGATAAGGCAACGATCACCCGCCAGATCGGCGGTCAGTTCTACCGGGCCGAGTTTTACGGTTTCTCGCCGGAATTCATGGAGTACGTCAGGACCATCCCAGTAGAGCCCGAGCGAGGCTCGGTGTCGGGACGAGCCTTGCTGGAAGGAAAGGTCGTCCACATCCCCGATGTCGAAGCCGATCCGGAGTACACCTTCCTCGAGGGCAAGAAACTCGGCGGCTTTCGCACGGCGCTCGGGGTTCCGATGCTGCGGGAGGGCGTTCCGATCGGTGCCATGTCCCTGACCCGCTCGGATGTGCGGCCCTTCACCGACAGGCAGATCGAGCTCGTGTCGACCTTCGCCGACCAGGCCGTGATCGCCATCGAGAACGCGCGCCTGTTCGAAGAGGTGCAGGCGCGGACCCGCGAGCTGACCCGTTCGGTGGCGGAACTGCGGGCGCTGAGCGAGGTCAGCCAGGCGGTGAACTCGACCCTGGAGCTGCAGGCGGTCTTGCGTGCGATCGCGGCGCATGCGGTCGCCCTCGCCGAGGCGGATGCCGGCGCCTTCTTGGCCTACGACGAGAGCGCCCGGGTCTTCCACCTGCGGGCGACCCACGAGCTCGACCCGGACGTCGTCGAGGCGATCACCCGGCGGCCGGTGCGCCTCGGTGAAGGCGCGGTCGGGAGCGCAGGCCTCCGGCGGGCCGCTGTGCAGATCGCCGACATCGATCAGGACGCTGGCTACACGCTCCACGACCTCATCCGGAAGCCCGGCTATCGCGCGCTGCTCGCCGTGCCGCTGCTCCGCGAGGACAGCCTGATCGGCGGCCTGGTCATCTGCCGGAAGACGCCTGGGGCTTTTGCGGCCGAGACGGTCGACCTCGTCCAGACGCTGGCCAACCAGTCGGTGCTTGCGATCGAGAATGCCCGCCTGTTCGAGGCGCTCGAGCAGAAGGGGCGCGAGCTCGCCGAGGCGAGCCGGCACAAGTCCGAGTTCCTGGCCAACATGAGCCACGAGCTCCGGACGCCGCTCAACGCGATCATCGGCTTCACGCGGCTGGTGATGCGCCGCGCCAAGGACGTGCTGCCGGCGAAGCAGCACGACAATCTCGGCAAGATCCTGACCAGCGCCGAGCACCTACTGTCGCTGATCAACACGGTGCTGGATCTCGCCAAGATCGAGGCGGGGCGGATCGAGGTGCGCCCCTCGGCGTTTGCGCTCAAGCCGCTGATCGATCAGTGCCTGCGCACGGTCGAGCCCATGGTCCGAGAGGGGGTGCGGCTCGCCAAGGCGATCGAGCCGGACCTGCCGGAGCTCGACACGGATCAGGAGAAGCTCCGCCAGATCCTCCTCAACCTCCTGGGCAACGCCGCCAAGTTCACGGACAGCGGCAGCATCAGCGTCGGCGCGCGCCATCGAGATGGCCAGATCGTTCTCGAGGTCGCCGACACCGGCTGCGGCATCCCGCCGGCCTCGCTCGATCTGATCTTCGAGGAGTTCCGTCAGGTCGACAGCAGCAGCACGCGCCAGCACGGCGGCACCGGTCTCGGGCTCTCGATCAGCCGTCACCTCGCCCGCCTGATCGGCGGCAACATCGACCTTGTGAGCACGGTCGACGTCGGCTCGACCTTCACCCTGACCTTCCCGGCGCGTTATGAGCCGCCGGCCGTCGCCCCGTCATTGGCGGCATCGAGCGTCGAAGGGGAGGCGGCCAGGGAGGAGGCTCCGGCCGATCGTAACCGCTGCATCCTCGCGATCGACGACGATCCGGACACGATCTATCTCCTGCGCGAGAACCTCGCCGAGGCAGGCTACGAGGTGATCGCCGCGACCGACGGCGAGGAGGGTCTGCGCAAGGCGCGCGAGCACCGGCCCGGTGCCATCGTGCTCGACATCCTGATGCCGCAGAAGGACGGCTGGCAGATCTTGCACGAGTTGAAGGCCGACCCCGCGACCCGGGACATCCCGATCATCGTGCTCTCGATCGTCGACCAGAAGGACCTGGGTTTCCGGCTCGGGGCATCCGACTACCTCCTGAAGCCGCCCGATCGGGACGCGCTGGTCGGCGCGCTCCGGCGGGTGGCGGCGCCGCCCTGCCGCCTTCTGGTGGCCGACGACGACCCGCTGGTGCCCGATCTGATCCGCCAGCTGCTTGAGGATCTCGGTTGCGAGATCGAGGCGGCCGGCGACGGCTGGGCGGCGCTCGCCATGCTCGCCGAGCGCCGGCCGGACGTGCTCCTGCTCGACCTGCTGATGCCGAATCTTGACGGCTTCGGCGTGCTCGAGCAGCTGGCGCAGAACCCGGCGCTCGCCGGACTGCCGGTGATCGTGCTGACGGCCAAGACGCTCTCGAGCGACGAGCGGGCGCTGTTGCAGCGGCGCGTGCTCGCGATCATCGAAAAGCGCGGCCTCGATCGCGCGACCTTGCTCGAGGAGGTGCGCCGCGCTTTGCCCGCCTGCGGCGCATGGGAGGTGGAGGGATCGGCCGATGCCAAGGATCTTGATCGTGGAAGACGTGGAGCTGAACCGCGATCTGCTCGTGCAGCTTCTTGAGGACGACTACGACATCTCGACCGCGACGGACGGGGCGAGCGGGCTCGAGGCCGCGGCGCGCCTGCGGCCCGACCTGATCCTGATGGACCTCTCGCTGCCGGTGATCGATGGCTGGGAGGCGTCGCGTCGCCTCAAGGCGGACCCCGCGCTCCGCCATATCCCCGTGATCGCGCTGACCGCGCACGCGATGCAGGGCGACGAGGCCAGGGCGCGCGCCTGCGGTTGCGATGACTACCTCGCCAAGCCGATCGACGAGACGCTCCTGTTCGAGAAGCTCGGCCGGATCCTGGGCGGGGCCGGGCAGCTCTGAGCCGGAAAGCGTCGATGGCCGGGGGTGCGCGGATCCTGATCGTGGACGACGAGCCGTTGAACGTCGATCTGCTCGAGCAGGAGCTCGAGCTTCTCGGCTACGCGACGATCAGCGCGGCCGATGGCCTGGCAGCGCTCGAGCGGCTCGCTGCCGAGCCGGTCGACCTCGTTCTCCTGGATGTCATGATGCCGCGGCTCGATGGCTATCAGGTGCTGCAGCGCATGAAGATGGACGCGAAGCTGCGGCACATTCCGGTGATCGTGATCTCGGCGCTCGATCAGCTGAGCAGCGCCGTCCGTGGCATCGAGCTCGGCGCCGAGGACTATCTGCCGAAGCCCTTCGATCCGGTTCTGCTGAAAGCGCGCATCGGAGCCTGCCTCGAGAAGAAACGCTGGCACGACCGCGAGGTCGCGTATCGGCGCGAGATCGAGCGGGAGCGCGAACGCGCCGATCGTCTGCTTCACGCCATCCTTCCTCGGTCGGCAGTGGCCGAGCTCAAGGCATCGGACCGGGTCACGCCGCGGCGCTACGAGGGGGTCGCCGTGCTGTTCGCCGACATCGTCGGCTTCACCGGCTATTCCGAGGCGCATCTGGCCGAGGAGGTGGTCGCCAACCTCGACCGTCTGATCGAGGCGGGCGAAGCGCAGGTGAGCAAGCATCGCCTCGAGAAGATCAAGACCATCGGCGACGGCCTGATGGCCACCGCCAACCTGCTCCAGCGCCACGACGATCCGGTGCTGGCCAGCGTCCGGTGCGCGCTCGCGATCACCGAGGCGGCCCGGACCAATCCGGCGGCCTGGAAGATCCGGGTCGGCATCCACGTCGGGCCGGTGGTCGCGGGCGTGGTCGGACGCGACAAGTTCAGCTTCGACCTCTGGGGCGATACCGTGAACGTCGCGGCGCGATTGTCGACGCTTGGCTCGAATTCTTCGGTCTACCTGAGCGCCGACGCCTGGTCGTCCGTGGCCAGCCGCTGTGTCGGAGAACCGCTGGGACCGGTTTTCGTCAGAGGCAAGGGAGAAATAGAGGTCCATCGCTGTGTGGCGATCTTGCAAGACGACACCCCTTGAGGATCGGCGCAGTCGCAGCTCGCTCGGAGGCGCGCCGCCAGGCTGCGGGGGGCCTGACTAGGATCGCCTGGCCTGCCGCCCGGCGCGCCGCGGCGGGCGAGCGCCTCAGCCGGGCTGGCGCCAGCCGATGGTGAAGCGGCGCAAGGCATCAAAGTCGCCGATCGTGATCCGGCTGCCCCGGGTCTCGATGCCCAGACGACGCAGTCTGGCGAGCGCGCGGGAGAGGGTTTCCGGCTGCATGCCGAGACGGGCGGCGACCAGGGCCTTATCCCAGGGCAGCTCGATGGTCGGGCTCTGGTCCGCCGCGGCGAGCCTGAGCAGGAAGTCGGCGAGCCGCTCGGTCGACGAGCGTACGGTCAGGTGCTCGATCTCGCGGACCAGGCGGCGCAGGTGGAGCGACATCGAGGCCATCATGTTGAGGCAGAGGTCCGGGTCGGCGCGCAGCTGTCGGATGAAGGGCTCCGCCTGGATGATCAACAGCCGGGCGTCGGCGACCACCACGGCGTTGACCGGAAAGACGCCGCTCTGGAAGATCGCCGCCTCGGCGAAGGATTCGCCGCGGGTGAACACCCCGATCGTGCTCTCCTGGCCTTCACGGGTCTCGCGATAGAGCCGCACCCAGCCGTCGAGCACGACGTAGAAGCGGGTCGCGGGCTCGTCCTGCAGGAACAGGATGGCATCGCGCTCGAAGCGGCGGAGAGTGGCCTGCGCGAGCAGCGGGCCGAGGCGGCGCTGGTCGAGGCCGGCGAACAACGGCAGCCTGGCGATGAGCTGGAGGTCGCCGGGTTCGATTTGCATGCTCTGGCCGCCGGGTGCCGTCCTGGTGGTGGCCTGCGGTGCCCGGTCTGCGGGCAGGCGCGCCCCCTCTACTTGGCCAGAGGCGCGCGGCAGATGCAAGAATGATGACCGGAAGCGCCATGCACTCCGGCAGCGAGCGCCCCCGATCGGCGGTCAGCCCGGCTGGCCGTCGATCCTGGGGCGGATCAGGATGCCAGCGAACGCCGCCAGGAACAGCAGCCAGGCCGCCGACCAGAGGCTCGCCGAGATCAGGAGCGCCGGCAGATAGAGATCGGCCGCGAGCATCGGCGCGGCGATGCGGGCGAGCGTAGCGCCGGAGATCAGGACATAGGCGAGACCGGCTGACCCCGGCGCAACCAGCGGCCGCCCGGTGTGACCGAGACTGGCCCGCGACATGACGCCGATCGTCATGGTGCCTACGGCGCCGATCGCGAGGCCGTGCAGCGCCTCCGAGCCGGGCAGGAAACCGGTGAGGTCGACCAGCCCCTTCCAGGCGAGGCCCGCCGCGAGCCAGGCGTAGCCGAGGTGCAGGACCCAGAGCAGCGGCTCGCCGAGCGTGCGGCGACTGTGCCAACCCCACATGCGGACCGCGTTGAGCAGCGCCGCAACCAGTGCGAGCGCGCCCGCAACCCGGGGCAACGCGGCGAGGTCGGCGAGCAGCATGGCAATCAGGGCGCCGAGCGCCAGCTGGTCGAGCCAGGAGAACGAGCGCAGCGCCACGGCCTCGCCGCGTGTCTTGAGAAAGTTGGCCGTGAAGCTCGGTACGATCCGGCCGCCGATCAGGGCGATGATCAGGACGAAGAGGTCGAGCGCGGCGCGGAGCGCCCTCGCGGCAAACCCGGGCAGAAGGCCGCTGCCGTCCAGATCGACCGCCAGATCGGCCAGGAGCAACCCGCCGAGCAGCGGCAAGAACACCAGATTGCGGCGTGGCGCGGCCTGCAGATGCGGCGCGATGGCGAGAGCCAGGGCGGGCAGGAAGGCGAGATCGACGATCACGGCGGCCGCCGGCAGCCCGCCCCCGAACCAGATCGCCGCCCGGCCCGCGAGCCAGACCAGGGCGAGCCCGGCGAGCGGCGCGCCCGCGACGGGGGGCAGCCCGCTCCAGGCGGGCGTCGCGGTCAGCAGAAAACCGGCCAGCACCGCCGTAGCGTAGCCGAACAGCATCTCGTGCTCGTGCCAGAGTGGCGGCGGGAGCGCCGGCTCGAGGCCGAGCCAGCCGGTGTAGAGGCCGAGCCAGAGCGGCACGGCAAGCGCGCCATAGAGGCCGGCGAGCAGGAAGAAGGGCCGAAAGCCGTAGGCGAACAGGATACCCGGCCCCGTCCGGTGCCGAGTGCCGGCAACGCTGAGCATGACGCTCACTCCGCGGACCTGTCGTCGTCACAGCAGGACGCCCGGACGCCGGCGCTCTCCTTGACCCTGGTCAAGGGTCGGCCCGGCTGCGGCAATCGGGCGCGGCGCGAGGCGGGCTCCGCTCGCCGCCCCTGCCGCCTTGACAACCGTCAATTACGTCGACGTCGCGCCTTGGTAGGGTGCGCAAGGTTGCAGCCGCGATCGTCGGGCGCTAAGGGTGGAGCCAAGAAGCGGGGAGGCACGATGGCGGTCCAGACCATCCCGGCAGCCGGGCACGTGCTGGTTGACTGGCGCCCGGAGGACGAGGGCTTCTGGAGCAGCCGCGGCGAGGCGATCGCGCGTCGCAACCTCTGGATCTCGATCCCGGCGCTGCTGCTGGCATTCGCCGTGTGGATGGTCTGGAGCGCGGTCGTGGTCAACCTGCCACGGGTGGGCTTCGCCTACAGCGCCGACCAGCTGTTCTGGCTCGCCGCCCTGCCCGGTCTGTCGGGCGCCACCTTGCGCATTTTCTACAGCTTCATGGTGCCGATCTTCGGGGGGCGGCGCTGGACCGCGATCTCGACCGCCTCGCTTCTGATCCCGGCCGTGGGCATCGGCGTCGCGGTCCAGAATCCGCACACACCTTACTGGCTGTTTCTCCTGCTGGCGTTGCTCTGCGGCTTCGGCGGCGGCAACTTCGCCTCCTCGATGGCCAACATCAGCTTCTTCTATCCGAGGGCGAAGAAGGGGCATGCGCTGGCCCTCAACGCCGGGCTCGGCAATCTTGGCGTCAGCGTGGTCCAGCTGGTCGTGCCGCTGGTGATCGCCATCGGCATGTTCGGCGCGCTCGGCGGCGGGCCGCAGGCGCTCAGCGACGGCGGCCGGCTGTGGCTGCAGAACGCCGGCTTCGTCTGGGTGCCGTTCATCGCGCTTTCGGCGCTCGCTGCCTGGTTCGGCATGAACGACATCGCCAGCGCCAAGGCGTCGTTCGCCGAGCAGGCGGTGATCTTCCAGCGCAAGCACAACTGGATCATGTGCCTGCTCTATACAGGCACCTTCGGCTCGTTCATCGGCTATTCGGCCGGCTTCCCGCTGCTGATCAAGCAGCAGTATCCCGAGGTCAACCCGCTGCAGTTCGCGTTCCTGGGGCCCTTGATCGGCTCGCTCGCGCGCTCCTTCAGCGGCGGGATCTCGGACCGGATCGGCGGCGGCCGCGTGACCTTCTGGGTGTTCGTGGTGCTCGCCGCGGGCGTGGGTCTGCTGCTCTTCTTCCTCGGCCTCGGCAATACCGGGATCGGCTTCTGGGGTTTCTTCCTGACCTTCATGGTGCTGTTCGCGGCGACCGGGGTCGGCAACGCCTCGACCTTCCAGATGATCCCGGTGATCTTCCGCGTCGATCGGGAGCGCGCCTATGCCGAGCGCGAAGGCTCGGCGATCAGCCCGGAAATCATCCATCGGGAGGCGGAGCGCGAGGCGGCGGCGGTGATCGGCTTCACCTCGGCGATCGCCGCCTACGGCGCCTTCTTCATCCCCAAGAGCTATGGCAGCTCGATCGCTCTGACGGGGGGACCGGAGGTGGCGCTCTACGGCTTCCTCCTGTTCTACATCGTCTGCATCGTGATCACCTGGATGGAGTACTCGGGCCGCAACGCGGAGATCCGATGCTGACCGGGCAGCAAGATTCACGTCACACGTCCTGAACTCAGTCGTCGTTCGACGGAGCAGATCATGAGCCAGTTCATCGACCGTCTGATGTTCTTCAAGAAGTACGAAGAGCGGTTCGCGGGCGGGCACGGCGTGGTCACCAACGAGAGCCGCGCCTGGGAGGACGGCTACCGGCAGCGCTGGCAGCACGACAAGATCGTGCGCTCGACCCACGGCACCAACTGCACCGGCTCCTGCAGCTGGAAGATCTACGTCAAGAACGGGCTGGTGACCTGGGAGACCCAGCAGACCGACTATCCGCGCACCCGGCCCGAGATGCCCAACCACGAGCCGCGCGGCTGCTCCCGTGGTGCCAGCTACTCCTGGTATCTCTACAGCGGCAACCGGTTGAAATACCCGATGATCCGCGGCCGGCTCCTCAAGCTCTGGCGCGAGGCACGCAAGACACTGGCCCCGGTCGAGGCCTGGGCCTCGATCGTCGAGGACCCGGAAAAGGCCAGGCACTACAAGTCGATCCGCGGCATGGGCGGTTTCGTCCGCTCGACCTGGCCCGAGGTCAACGAGATCATCGGCGCCGCCAACGTCTACACCGTCAAGACCTACGGCCCCGACCGCGTGGTCGGCTTCTCGCCGATCCCGGCGATGTCGATGCTCTCGTACGCGGCGGGCGCGCGGTTCCTCCAGCTCTTGGGCGGGCTCTCGCTCTCGTTCTACGACTGGTACTGCGACCTCCCGCCCGCGTCGCCCGAGGCGTGGGGCGAGCAGACGGACGTGCAGGAGTCCGCCGACTGGTTCAACGCCAAGATGCTCGCCGTGATGGGGTCGAACCTCAACATGACCCGCACGCCCGACTGCCACTTCGCGGCCGAGGCG